>JBGTRP010000078.1:0-14590 GCA_041940685.1 Acanthopleuribacteraceae bacterium | reverse complement strand
TGGTGTTTTATTACTAGTAGCATGTACTCTCAGTAGTTTTACTGGCTGCCGAACGCTGTTTTCAAATGCGTTGTATGTGATTAAGGGTGACAAAGTTGATGCGTTATACGCTGGATTAGAGGGAAAGCGAGTTGCAGTGATTTGTAATTCCGCCTCACCAGCGAGCGGCCCGAATACATCGCGGTCGCCTTCGATACGCCTTCCCCCACCTTCCGCAAGGAGCTTTATCCGGAGTACAAGGCCAATCGTGAGGCCATGCCCGAGGACCTCGCGCCCCAAATCCCTTTGATCAAAGAGGTCATCGAAGCGCTCAACATCCCCATGATCGAGATGGCCGGCTACGAGGCCGACGATGTGATGGGAACCCTGGCCGTCAAGGCCGCGGAAAAGGGGTATCAGGCGGTGATCGTCTCCGGGGACAAGGATCTGCTACAACTGGTGAAGGGGGAGGACATTGTCGTCTTCGATCCCAAAAAGAGCGAGGAATACGTTACCGAGAAACGGTTGCCCGAAATCTTCGGCTGTAAGTCCGAGCAAATCGTCGACCTACTCACGATCTGGGGGGACAGCTCCGACAATGTGCCCGGCGTGCCTGGCGTGGGAGAAAAGGGCGCCAAAAACCTGTTGGCCGCCTATGGCTCGCTGGAGAATATTTACGCCAATTTGGATCAGATCAAGCGCAAATCCTATCGCGAGGGGTTTGAAAGCGCGCGCGACCGAATCGATTTGACCCGGGAATTGGTAACGATCAAACGCGATTTGGATCTGGATTTCAATCCCAAGTCTTTCAAGAACCGAGGAGCGGATCATGAAAAGGTGCATGAGCTGTTTGTGCGTCTGAATTTTAAGACCTTGTTGAACGATCTGCCCGTGGAGCTCAAAACCCTGAAGAAGGAGTACGCGCTTTTGGATAGCGCGGAGAAGCTCAAACCATGGGTCGCGGACATCGAAAAGCGCGGATTTTTCGTCTTTGATACGGAAACGACCTCTCTCAACCCTTTGGACGCGGCGTTGGTGGGAATCTCCCTGGCCCTCGACCCGGATAGGGTCGGCTATATTCCCCTGCGCCATGAGGGTCAGGATTCCGCCTGGGCCGATGAGGCCGAAGCCTTGGTCAAGCCGCTTTTCGCCAATGGCGATATTGTCAAATGCGCTCATAACGCCAAATACGATCTCAGCGTGCTGATGGTGCAGGAATGGGCCCTGGACGGCGACTATGAGGACACCATGTTGATGTCCTATTTGCTCAATCCAACCGACAATCGTCACGGCATGGACGACCTGGCCGAAATGCTTTTCCAGTACCGAACCATTCATTACGAGGAGGTCTGCGGTACGGGCAAGGATGCGATTACCTTTGATCAGGTTCCCGTTGAAGATGCGGTCAAGTACGCGGGCGAGGATGCCGATATTTGTTTCCGCCTGTACGAGAAGTTGTATCCACGGTTGGAAAAACAGGGTTTGCTGGAAGTCTATGAAAAGGTGGAACGGCCGCTGGTGCCCGTGCTTGCCCGCATGGAGCTCCATGGCGTACATCTCGATCAGGGTCATCTGAAAACCATGTCGGATTCGATGGCCGCCCAAATCGAGAAGCTCGAAGAAGATATTTACGAGTTGGCCGGCGAGCGGTTTAACATCAAGAGTACGAAACAGCTCGGCACGATCCTTTTTGAAAAGCTGGAGCTGCCAACCATTAAGAAAACGACCAAAACCAAATCCTACAGCACGGACCAATCCGTTTTGGAGAAGTTGGCGGCGAAGGGGTATGACCTGCCGGCAAAGCTGCTGGACTATCGTCTGATTACCAAACTGAAATCCACCTACGTGGATGCCTTGCCCTCCATGGTCGACCCCAAAACCGGTCGCGTCCACAGCTCCTTCAACCAATTTGTCACGGCCACGGGCCGGCTTTCCTCCAATAACCCCAATTTGCAAAACATTCCGGTCCGCACGGAAATGGGCAAAGAAATCCGGGCCGCCTTCGTCCCGCGGCCGGGTTGGGTATTGGTCGCGGCAGATTATTCTCAGATTGAATTGCGGCTCATGGCTCATTTCTCCAAGGACAAAACCCTGGTGGCCGCTTTCCGCGAAGGCGAAGACATCCACGCCCGTACGGCCAGCGAGGTTATGGATGTGAATCCGGCGCTGGTGACCCCGGAAATGAGAAACATGGCCAAGAGCATAAATTTCGGTTTGATCTACGGCATGGGCGATTTCCGCCTCGCACAGGAATTGAACATCACCCGCAAACAGGCGAAGGCCTATATCGAGACCTATTTCGAGAAGATGCCCGATGTGCTTACCTTCCGCGACAAGGTCATCGCGGAGGCAAAGGAAAATGCCGAAATACGCACGTTTTCCGGCCGAAAGCGCGATTTGCCCGAGCTTCAATCCCGCAATCGAAATTTGCGCAACCAAGGAGAAAGGCTCGCGGTCAATACCCTGATTCAGGGCAGCGCCGCGGAAATTATCAAGCTCGCCATGATCGAGTTGGACCGGGAGATTCGCGCGGAGGACGTTCCGGCCCGTCTGTTGTTGCAGGTACACGATGAATTGGTGCTGGAATGCCCGGGTGAACAGGCGGAGGTCGTGAGCCAATTGTTGAAACGAGTCATGGAAAACGTGGTGGAATTTCGGGTTCCGCTTACCGTGGACGTTCACGTGGGACCCAATTGGAAAGAGGCAAAATGATGAAGTTCGCATGGATGATGATTGGGCTTGTCTGTACCTTTGCGCTTGCGGCCAACGACGACAATGATCGCGCGCGCAGGAACGGACCCGGCCTAGGTGAATTGAGCCGGCTACCGGGTGTTTCGGCCCATGAGGCATTGGCCCAGATGTTTCTCGCGATTGAAAGAACCTGGGTTGTGCCTGATTATGCCAAGGCCGGCCATGTGCTGTTCCAGGCCAAGCTCAACGCCGACCTGCCGGCGTCCTCACTCGACCGCCGTCTGAAATCCAATGAGAGCGTAGATTTCGATTTGGATATCGAAGGAACTGCCACCCCCAACGGCCGCTATCACATGGAACTACGAGGCGATTTGGGGGAGGTGGCGCTTACCCATGATCTGAGGCGAACGTTCGTCTCCAGCCAGGGCTTCAAATCCTTTTCCGATACCCCCGTCCGCGCCCGCTCCAAAAATGCAAACCTCACCAACTACCGCAGCTATTTATTGCGCCGCCTGGGCGGGCTCAAGTCTCAAATTCTCCAAAGCGGGGCTTACCAAAGCGTTTACGTGGGCTCACAAACCTATGGAGGCCGGGATGTGCATGTGATTCGCGTCTATAAACCCGGCGGCAAAAAAAGCCTTAAAAATAAGAAAGCGCCCATGGCCCTCAACAAACTGTGGACCTTTTGGCATGACGGCGGTTATGAAATTTGGATCTACCAGACCACCAAGCTTCCGGCCGTGGTGTTCTACACCAATATCTACGACGATGTGTATGCCAACTTCACCATTGACTACGACCAAAGCTGGATGCCCGCACGCATCTCTTTTCAAAATAATTCGCTGGGCGCGGAAGGCAGCGGCGACCTGGTCTTCCAATTTAACCGCGACCGCGTGTTGACCGGCCTCAGCCTCAAGTTTCAGGGAGTAAACGGCGTTTCCCTTTATCTCGATGCGACCTTGTTGTTTGGAGGGGAGGTCCCGCGCGACGCCTTCCGCATCATTCCGCCATTCGGTTTTCGGAAGCTTAACCGCGACCACTTGAAGCTCATGCTGTTGACTCAAATCTCGGGCGGCCTGCTTAAACTGAAAAAACATGGTCTGAACATCAAGAATTTCAAATTCTGATTCAGCGTGGAGGGTCCTTCTCCGGTTCCGGTTTTTCATTGACCCTCCCGGGTTGCCTACCCGCGGCAAACCGGGCGATATCTTCACCGGTGATGACGATATCCTTCAGCTTCGTTTTTTTATCGCGGTAATGGGGATGCTCCCAGGGTATCTCGCGCTGAACCGAATCTTCCAATATCGGCAATGTCCGCTTGGGTCGAGGCCGGGCGAAGGTTTTTTTCCAGTTTACCTGGGCCCATCCCACCGAGTAACGATGCCCTTCGGGCACCTGAAAATGCAAATTTCTTCCCTTTACGCGGAATCCATCGATCAGGGGAATTACGGTTCCATTTTTTAATACCAACCGGTCACAGTCGATCGGCGTCCACATGGCGATGAAGAGCCAAAAGGCGGCGCTGCGCATGGCGGTCCTCCCGTTTTTTGGATTTCCGGACCCTGGGTCCTGAGCTCCATTGAGGCAAAAGCCGCGCCGAAAGGATTTTTCTTTTAGTTATAAATATCTGATAATAAACATCCTAAATAAGCATGAGAGATAAGGGTTTCAAGAGGTGTCAACTCGGTTTGACATTTTCCTGGACTGGCCTTATCCGCAAATGCCCTATTTGCTGATGGCTAGGGCTCATTTTTTTCCGGAACGGGTTCGACCCGACCGGATATATCGCCGTTGGTTGGCATGATTTGCGTGGTTTTTTCTTTTTCTTTCATTGGGTATCCATGAATTTGCGGGTATGATAGATGGGTTTTCAAATCGGTCTACCTCTCCGCTCACGCCAATACCCAGCCAACCCCAATGAGCGCGTTTCTTCATCGAGGACATGGATCGGCGAGCCGTTGAGGACATTTCCATCTACAAACCGGCACGAAGAGGATCTGACTGTCCTCTTTCCGCTTTTCTTGGTCTCTCCGAAAGATGAATCGAAAAAGCATTCAATTTGACCTATCACCCGCTCTCGCATTCCTATTGTTTGTGCTTTTGATTGGTCTCAGAGGCTACGGCCAGCAGCTCAACATCAAGCCATACACCGTGGATCAAGGCCTGCCGCAGCAGCAGGTGCTCGCCATTTTCCGCGATTCCAAGGGGTATCTTTGGGTGGGTACCTACAGCGGACTGGCTCGCTTCAACGGCCATTCCTGGACGGTCTACAGTCGGAAAGAGGGCATCAACCGCAACCAGATAACCGCCATCGGCGAGGATCATGAGGGCCGCATTTTGGTGGGTTCCCGTCGCGGTGGGCTCAGTATTTTCAACGGCCGAACTTTTTCTTCGGCGCCCGCGGATTCTCGGGAGGGTTCCTGCACGATTGAGGCGCTTCTTCTCGACCGCAATGGTCGGACCTGGTTGGCGACGAGAGAGGGATTCGCCACACTGGAAGGCGACCGCATATCATGGATAACCACGGAGGCTGGAGAAGCCTGGCCCCGCTGCACCCGTTTGCTGGAACGGAAGGACGGTTCGATTTTGGTTGGCGGCGAATTGGGGCTGGCCACGGTGAGCTCCGGTTTCCTCAAGACCGGTCTCTATCCATTGGAATGGGGGGTCATGGCGTTGGCCGAGGATGATGGGGGCCGTTTGTTCGTGGGAACGGACGAGGGTTTGCTGGTGGAGGGTCCCGATGGGTTGGGGCCTTTCCACGCCGAGGGCGTTCCGGAAACCCAACTTCCCATCCGATGCGCCACCAAGGATCTCGATGGACGCGTGTGGTTCGGCTCCCTGGGCGGCGGCGCCGTGGGCATTATGGAAAACGAGGTGTTGGTCATCAATGGCGCCAAGGGTTTGGCGAATGAAATCGTGCTGAGCATTTTTGCCGATCAGGAGCGCATTTTGTGGCTGGGCACCGACGCCAATCTCAGCAAGTACATACCCGGACCTTTTTTGGCTTACACCGAAAACCAAGGCTTGGTCCACAATATGGTGCGCGCGCTTTTCCTCGACAGTCGAGGCGCTCTATGGATCGGAACCCGCCAGGGGGTTTCCATCAAGCGTCGCGACGGTAGCTTTGAAACCTTTGATACTAAACCCTTTCCTCGGCAACAGGTATACGCGATCAATCAAACTCGCGAGGGCGACATGTTGTTTGCCACTTCGGGCGGTTTGGTCATTCTTGACGAGAGTGGTTACCGTAGCGTCACCCGCGAGGAGGGGCTGCGGGATGAGTTTCTGAGGACGGTTTTCGTGGACGGTGAGAACCGCATATGGATCGGTTCCACCCGTTTGGAGCAATGGACCGACGATGGCCTGATTTCGCTTCCCGACGACCATCTGCTATCCAATACACGAGTCCTTGACATGGTGGAGGATACCTCGGGGCAATTGTGGCTGGGGACCACGAACGGCCCCGTCGGTTATCGTCCCGATACGGGTCAGGTAAGGCTTTTTCAGGCCTATCAGGACACTACCGCCTGGTGTCTCGATCTAGATGACCAGGGGAACCTGTGGGTTGCCACCAACGGCCTCGGTCTCTTGAAATTTGACGGGGAGACATTCCAACAATTCGATACCGGCAATGGGTTGCGGAACGATTATGTCTGGCAGGTGGCCTCCACCAGCGGAGGAGATGTCTGGGTGGGGCACAACCTCGGATTGGATCGCTTTCACGATGGTCTTATCTCGCATTATTCGCGATCGGACGGTTTGGCCGGGAATGAAGGCTCCGCGACCGCCATTATCGAGGATGATCAGCAGAATCTCTGGTTCGGCACGGGCTCGGGGCTCACACGCTACGATCCTGCCCGAAGGAGTAAAATCGAGATGCCGCCCATGATCGCGCTCGAATCGGTTATGGCCAATTTCAAACGGCTCGATCTCGGGAGGACCCCAGAGCTTGCCCACGATCACAACAGTTTTCATTTCAACTTTGCCGCGCTCTATTTTACCGAGGAGGAAGATGTTCGCTATACCTTCATTCTGGAAGGTCTGGAGTCGAATTGGTCCGAGCCCACGACCGATACCAGCGTCAATTACTTCAATCTTTCCCCGGGGCCCTATCGGTTTTTGGTAAAGGCGCAAACACGCCAAGGCGTCTGGAGTGAAAACGCGGCTCATTTCTCTTTTCGGATCCTACCCGCCTTTTGGGAAACCACCTGGTTTCGATTGTTCTTGATGCTGCTCGTGGCGTTTTTGTTATTGATAATCGTAAAGGTCAAGGTGCAAAGCCTGCACCGCAACAAGGCGGAACTGGAGCGTCTGGTCTCCGAAAAGACGCAAGCCCTGCAGAGCGCGTATCAGGATCTGCGCAAGGCCCAGGAGAATTTGGTGGAGACCGCGCATCGTGCGGGCATGGCCGAGATTGCAACCGGAATCCTGCACAATGTAGGCAACATCCTCAACAGCGTCAATGTCTCCGCCGAAATTATCCAAGACACCGCGGAAAAGACCAAGGCCGCTCAATTTCTGAAGCGATTCCGCCAGTTGCTTGAAGAGAATCGCGAGGATTTGACCCATTTCATCAACCAAACCGAACGCGGCAAAATGGTTCCCCACGCCCTGGATCAAACGCTGGGTCTCCTGGAACTAAATAAAAAGAAGATTCTGCATGAGGTGCATCAATTGAAGGGCCAGGTGTTTCACATCAGTGAAATCGTGCGCACCCAGCAGGCCTACGCCAACGTCGAAAACCTACATCACGCGGTAGAAGTGAACCGCATTATCAAAGACGCCGCCAAGATTCAGGCCAACATGCTTGCCCACCATGGAGTGGGGATCAGCTTGGACCTCGACCCCCTGCCGCCTGCCAATGTCCCCAAGATCAAACTCATGCAGGTCATCATCAATCTCATCAAGAACGGTGGGGAAGCCATTCAAAAGTTGCCCGATCCGTCGGAGGGCCGGATCCAAATCCGCAGCAGGCTCAAGGAAGAGAATCAAATTCGGATAGAGATCGAAGACAATGGCGTGGGGGTGGAAGTCGGGGAGGAAAGCCGTATTTTTGCCTACGGATACAGCAGCAAAAATTCCGGCCAGGGGTTTGGTTTGCATTTCTGCGCCAATGCCATGTCCGAAATGGGCGGGCGCATCGGCCACAAACAACCGCCATCGGGAAGAGGCGCCCTCTTTGTTTTGGAGCTGCCCGTGGACGCCAAAAAGGATTTGGGACACGAGGTCCAAATCGAGTTGGGACGTTATAATTTGTAAATCATCGATTCCGTCTTTAGAGCTTGGCGCGATACGACCCAGCCCACTCCCGGTGGACGGCGAGCCTGGGTTTGGGATCATGCCCTTGAGAGCTCTCGGCGATGATCCGATTCAAGGAGCCCGCATGTTCGTGGATGCCCATTGTCACCTTGCCGACCCGAGATTGGACGGCCAACGGGAGGCCCTGCTCGCGCGGGCGCACGCCGCCCGTATCGGATTTTTCATACAAGGTGGTGTAGACCCGGGCGATTGGGCGCGCCAACGAGAATTGGCGGACAAGCGCTGGCTTGCTTGCTTCGGAATTCACCCCTGGTTCGTGGCCCAATCCACATCCGAAGCTCTTGAAAAGGCGCTTGCGCTGCTGCCGCGTTTTCTGCCCGAGGCCTTCGCTCTGGGTGAGCTCGGCCTGGATTTCCATCCCCGCTTCTCGCCGGATACCCACCAAACTCAGATCCGTTATTTTGGCCGTCAGCTCGAGATGGCCCTGGCCTGGGAAAAACCTCTGATTCTCCATCTTGTGCGTTCTCATGGGGAGGCCCTTTCCCTGTTGAAGCCATTGCGCGGTTCCGGGCTCAGGGGTTTGGTGCATGGCTTCACCGGTGGTTACGAGGTTGCGAGGGAGTATCTGGACCTGGGGTTGCTGATCTCGGTCGGTGGGGCGTTGACCCGGAAGGGTTACCGCAAGCTCAAGCAAGCGGTTTCGCGTATCCCTCTCGAGCAACTTGTTATAGAATCGGATGCGCCGGATATGATGCCCCATGGCCGTTCCGGCCCGTTCAACGAGCCAAGCTTTCTCTGGGATACGGCGCGGGCCGTGGCCGAAATCAAGGGGCGTTCGGCGGAGACCGTGCTTGCGCTGGCTCGGCAAAATTTGGGCCGTCATTTCGGCTGGGAGTTCAAGCCATGACCGCGAAATCATTACCATTGCCAGGGGCGGAACCGCCAGCCCCAACTCATTTCCCCTTCCTGGATGAGGGGGATCTGGGGGATTACAAGTTGCATCGCCGATTTGACCGCATGGGACGACTCGTGGGCGATCCGGCCATGAAGCGTCTGATGGATGCGCATGTCATGATCATCGGCTTGGGCGGGGTAGGCTCTTACGCGGCAGAGGCCGTGGTCCGTTCCGGCGTGGGCAAGGTGACTATCGTGGATTTCGATCTCATCTGCATTACCAATGTGAATCGTCAACTGCACGCCATGCAGGGCGTGATCGGAAAATCCAAGGCCGCGGTGCTGGCCCAGCGCTTTCGCCAAATCAACCCCAGGGCGGCCATTGAGGAACGCCACGAGTTCTACAACGGCGAGAGCGCCGATGGCATCCTCTCCCTCCAGCCGGATTACCTCATCGACGCCATCGACAGCGTGACCTGGAAGTGCCATCTTCTCGACGCCTGTAGGCGCCGCGAAATCCCCGTGGTCTGCGCCACCGGCGCCGCGGGCCGACTTGATCCCACCCGCGTCAAGGTCGCCGATCTGGCCCATACCCAAAGAGATCCCCTGGCCCGAAGCGTTCGCAAAATTTTGCGCCAAAAACACGGCTTCCCCGCACGCGGATCCTTCGGCATCCCCACCGTGTACAGCGACGAACCGCCAACCCGGCCTCATGAGTTGCATTACGACGAGGGGAGGGGCTTTCGTTGCGTTTGTCCTCAAGGTCAAAATGAATTTTTTACCTGCGACGACCGCAATCTAATCATGGGCACCGCGGGGTTCGTGACTGGGAGCTTTGGATTTAGCTGCGCCTCGGTGGCGATTCGAGCCCTGATCGGCTGAACCCCGGATCGGGTTTGTCCCTTCCCGGATTGCGACCATGGATGAGGCTTTTATCGGCCCTTTAGATGTTTCTCCAATTCCGATCGCGCGTGGTTGAGCTGCTGCGCTAATTCTTTCGCCAACTCGCGCTTATCCGCGTCCTTGGAGTGCATATCCGGATGGTATTGGCGCATCAGCTTCTTCCATGCGGATTGGACCGTTTTCAGGTCTGAGCCGTAGGGGATTTCCAGGTTGGCGTAATATTGGGCGATCTTGGGATCCTGGTTGGGCGGCGGCTGCGCGTGGTCGCCATGGTGGTTTTGCTGATCCGCGCTGCCCCTCTCGTGGGCGAAGGGTTCCTCTTCCGGCCCTGAATGCGTTCCCGAACCCTTAAAAAGGTGGTACTGAATATTGGCTTTGAACACCCGGTAGGCGCGTTCCAGGATACCCATGGACCAACTCCGTCACTCTCTCGTCCGCCCGAAACAGGAATGCGATCAGGAGTGGAGAGGAAATCGAGCCCATCGCCGTCGCCTTAGGCCATCCTCTACCGGCCTCCCAATTCCAAGCCTATTTCGCCGCCGCGAATCGTCGCTTTGCCCTGCCGCTCTATTTAAGTGGGCAAGATGGGGATCGGGATCAGAATGGAATTCCCGCCAGGGAAATCCGCCTTTCCCGTTTCCGAAATCTTAGCCCGCGCGATGCCGTCAAACAAGCACACTTCGTCATGATATTGAAAAAGCGAGTCGGAATACTGTGAATATCGCGGTGTATTGAAGGTGGGGCTCGTATTGTTTTGGTCCGAATATAGTTTGCGGCTACCGGAAAACAGTTGCGAATCGCGAGGGTGGGCAAAGCTTGGTTGTTTTATGTATGCAACTTTTGGGCGTACAAGCTCAAAGGTTTTGAAGAATTTTACAGGGAGATATTCATGTTTTCTTGAATATTAGCCAATGTCTTATTACAATAACTTCATCGGACAGACATAGGGATCGAGGATAGAGACATGAGTTGAGTTCAAAACGGAGAAAAGCCGCTTCCCCCAGGGTGCCGTTGTTTACCCGTAAGATCCTGGTTTCCTAGATAACGTACTTCAGGCATAGTAACAAAATAACTTTTGAGAACGCGGATTTGAAGCTTAGTATTTAGGGTATACAATGAATATCTGCATCTATGGTTTCAAACCCCACACCTTTCACATCGCCACCATCCACCACTTGAGTCTTGGTTTTTTATAGCATTATGCCGCGTAGTAGCATGAAATCTCATCATGAAGAAGGTCACTTCCGCAGCAAAGACGGTCTGCTTCTCTTCTATCAATCCTGGATTCCGGACGAAGAACCTCGTGCCGCGGTGATCATCGTCCATGACTATGCCGAGCACAGTAGCCGCTACAAATGGTTGGCCGGGCATTTGGTGAATCAAGGTTTTGCCATTCACGCTTATGATCTGAGGGGTCATGGCAAGTCAGAGGGGTTGCGCGCCTACCTTCCCAGCGCAAAACATTTCATGGCTGATTTTGGAGTTTTCTTTGATCAGACGCGCGCCAAGGGAAAACCGATTTTTTTATTCGGGCAAAGCATGATTGGGGGGATGTTGGTCAATTTCGTCGTATCCCAGGAGCCCGAAATCGCGGGTCTCATTCTCAGCAGCGCTACCCTCAGGCTCAAGGATTCGCTTCCCGTCTCCAGCCGAGTTCTCGCGCCCGTGGCCTCGGCGCTTCTGCCTACTCTCTGCACCGGAGAAAATCTCCTGAAGCTGGGCCCATTTGAGCGGTTGAGACGCCAATCCGCGCGCCGCGAGTACCTTAATGACCCCTTTGTTTATCATGGGAAATTGCCCAATCGCACCGGTTGGGTGCTCACACAAGCGATGCGGCGAGCCATGAAAAATGCGGAAAGCCTGAGGCATCCCCTGTTGGTGCTGCACGGAATGGGCGTCGACAAGCTTTCCGACCCCAAGGACAGCCAGGAATTTCATGAACGGGCAGCTTCTAAGGACAAAACCTTCCGGTTTTTCAGTGAATCCTTTCCAAGTCTCTTTCAAGACAAGGAGAGGGAGAAAGTGGTTCGCATTCTGACTCGTTGGCTCAAACAACGCGCTGTTTGAAAGTCCCTTATTCCACCACCAATTTTCCATGAAATACCGAGGCATGTCCGGGAAAGGAACAGAGGTATTCGTAGGTACCCGATTCGGCGGCCAAGAAGGTGGTGCGTACGCTTTGGCCGGCTTCCGCAAACCCGGTAAAGGCGACCACCGCATCCTTCATCGCGGAAGGGATGCCTTCGCCCTTGGCGTTCATGGCCGCGTTTCCGAAGCGCTCTAAGTCGGTGCCCGGTTTGAGCAGCACGAAGTTGTGCCGCAGCCTGGAAAGCCTTCCGCTGTTTTTTAAAACGAGGGTTACTTCCGTGCCTTTTTTAACATGAATCAAGGCTTTGTCGAAGCGCAGCAGGTCATCGGCGGCCAAATCCACGGTTTGGCGGGGTTGGAACGACGAAAATCCAACCAGCGCGAGTAGCGCCGCCAAACCGAGCATCCAGGTTTTTGGTGTCGCTAGCATCTGTCTCATAAACGGCTCCCCGGCATTTCCGCTCACCAATTTAGCACAAATGGAAATTTTCCGGAGATAAAGACTATTGGGAAAAGTTCCTGGAATTGGAAGGGGCATCGTTTGGAGCCCCTGAACCGGGATAGGGGATTTGAGCTTTGCGGACCCCGCCAACCCAAGGAAGCCTGATGCGGTAGGTATCACGCGCTTCTTCCCTCGGGAGCGGCCGGCTGAAAACGATATTGTTCATGGCAAGATCGATCAACATTTGCTAGACTGAGCACGCTTGCCCCCGTAGCTCAGTGGATAGAGCACTGGCCTCCGGAGCCAGGTGCGGTGGTTCGATTCCACCCGGGGGTACCAGCTTGTCGACCAGGCGCGGTTTGGCACATCGGCCCGTGGTTGATGTTTTCGGTATAGTCGTTGGAATGTAGAAGAAAACAGATGAAGTGACGATAAGAAATGAAGAATCGCCAATTAGGGTCGGAAGGTGTGGGGGTTCCACCCACCATCTATCCCGCCGCGAAACGCGATCGACCGACCCCGGCAGCGGTTCTCAATAGGCTGCCACGGCGCACGGCATAAAGGGTATTTAGAATTCAAGTCCGGGCACGCCTCAAAAACGCGGCGGCAGGGCCCCTGGGATGCGTCGAGCTTGGAACAAGCATCCCGTCATAGGAGTAGAAATGCAAAGCTTTAGTGAGATAGGACTTCCCGACCAGATCCTCGAAAACCTGAAGGGCATGAAGTATGAAAAGCCCACGGAAGTGCAGGCCGCGACCATTCCCGTGATTCTCGACAAAAAAGATGTGGTCATACAATCCCACACCGGCAGCGGCAAGACCGCCGCCTTCGGGTTACCGATCCTCAAAAATGTAATGACCGATGTGCCCGCGGTCCAATTCCTGATCCTGGTTCCCACCCGTGAGCTGGCCGCGCAGGTGCGCGACGAGTTGGAGTCGATCGCCAAGGATACCGAAATCCAGGTGTGCGCCATTTACGGCGGCGCCGATATGAATCAGCAGATCCAAAAGTTGCGCAAGGGCGCCCAGGTAGTCGTGGGTACGCCGGGCCGCATTCTCGACCACCTGAAGCGGAGAACCATGAGCTTCTCGGTCGTGCGCGGCGTGGTTCTGGACGAGTCGGACAAGATGCTCTCCATGGGCTTTCTCCCCGATGTGCAGCTCATTTTCAAGTTTTTGCCCAAGCGAAGACAAATGATGATGAGCTCGGCAACCTTTCCCTACACCATTCAACAGCTCATCCACCAATACATGATCGACCCGGTGGAGTTGCTACTCTCCTCCGATGATATTGCCCCCAAGGAGATCGATCATCTCTATTGCAGCGTGCAGAACCACGAAAAAGAGCAGGTGCTGCTGGCCTTGGTGGAGAAAGAGCAACCCGAGCTGAGCCTGGTGTTCTGCAACACCAAAATCGAGGTCAAATCGGTTCATATGTTGATGTCCAACGCGGGCTTGAAGGTTGAAGGACTCTCCTCCGACCTTACCCAGAGCCAGCGGGAACAGGTGCTGCGCAAGCTGAAGATGGGCGAAATCCAACACATGGTCTGCACCGATCTCGCGGCCCGGGGAATCGATATCCCGGCGCTTACGCATGTGTTCAATTTCTCCTCCAGCGGCGATAGCGAGACCTATGTCCACCGCGCCGGACGCACGGGCAGGGCGGGCAAATCCGGCGTCGTCATCTCGCTGGTGGCCACGCTCGACCTGGCCGGTTTCCTGACCGCCATGAAGGTCAATGAAATTGAGGCGCGGGAGATTCAGGCGCCTACCGAGGAGGAAATCGTCGAGGCCCGCGTCAAGCGCCATCACGAGCATCTCAAATTGATCGATTTTGCCCGGGAAACCGATGTCCGCGAGGAGTTCACCCGCCTGGCCGAGATGTTGACCCCCGAGCAGGCCGCTTCCATGCTTCCGCTTCTACTCGAATATTTCCGCAAGCCGCGGGTGGTCCTGCCCGCGCCGCCGCCTCCCGCCGCGGCCCCGAGAGAATCCCGCGATCAACCGGAACGCCGCGAACACCGAGGGCGCGACCGCTACCCACGCGGTGACCGTCGGTCGCGAGGTTCGGATTACAACAAGGGTTACCGCGACCGCCGACCTCCGCGAGGAGGGGACCGGGGCGGCAGGAATCCACACTACGACAAGCGATCGAGGCCCGCCCCCGGCGGACATGGACCGCGCGGGGAGGATCGCGCTGGTCGGGCGGCTGCGGGACTCGCTCTCGCCCGAAGGATTCGATGGCGAGGCGGCGCATAGGCTCTACGGGCAGATTTTCACGCCGGGGCTCGAAGCGGTTCTGCGCAAGGCCCGTTCGCTGCGGATCGTGCCCACC
>JBGTRP010000077.1:0-14613 GCA_041940685.1 Acanthopleuribacteraceae bacterium | reverse complement strand
TCCGGTCCAGCCAGGCCGATCGAGACGACGCCGAAGCCTGGCGCCGCCTGGCGGAGTTCGCTCACGATCATGACCTTCACATGCGACGCGTCGATGCGCTAGAACGCCTGAAAGAGCTGACTCCGAAGCGCGCCGAGGAAATCGACGAGCAGATCGCCAAGACCCGTCAGAAGTGCGCCGCGGAGCGCCTCGCTGCGGCCAAGCTGCAGGGGCCTCCTCCGTGGCCCGAGGACTCGGCGGTACCGGGGCGCGTCGTCGAGGTGCTGCGCCTCGCAGCGAACGAGAAGGTGCCCGTCACGCCGCGCGGCGCGGGCACGGGCCTTTCCGGCGGCGCCATACCCGCGGAGGACAGCGTGGTCATCGAGATGGCCCGCTTTCGCCGCATCCTGAATCTGGACCCCGTGAACCGGAGCATCAGGGTTGGGCCGGGCGTCGTCAACATCGCCATTTCAGAGGCCGCGCGCGAGGCGGGGCTTTATTTCGTGCCCGATCCCTCTTCCCAGAAGGCTTGTTCCGTGGGCGGCAACGTGGGCGAAAACTCCGGCGGGCCGCATACGCTCAAGTACGGGGTGACCGTCAATCATGTGCTGGGAATGGAGGTGGTCCTGCCGGATGGGTCCCTGCTGCAACTGGGCGGGGAAACCTGGGAAACGCCGGGCCCGGACCTGCTGGGCCTGTTTATCGGTTCGGAGGGCACCTTCGGCATTGTCAGTGAGATTACCTGCCGCTTAACGCCGCTGCCCGAACGGGTGGTGACCATGCTGGGCGTGTTTGCAAGCGTGGCGGATGCCTGCCGCGCGGTTTCCGCGATCATCCGGGCGGGAATCGTGCCCGCGGCCTTGGAGATGATCGATAAGGTCGTCATTCGAGCCGTGGAGAAAACCATAAAGGCTGGTTTTCCCCTGGACGCGGAAGCGGTATTGATTATCGAGTTGGAGGATGTGAGCGACGGCATCGAGGAGGAGGTTTCCCGCATTCGCGATTTATGCGCCGAGCACAAGGCAACCGAGGTGCGACAAGCGCAAGACGAGGCTGAGCGGACCCTAATCTGGCGCGCGCGCAAGGAGGCGATCGGCGCCATTGGGTCCATCTCCCCCAGTTTTTATACCCAGGACGGCGTGATCCCGCGCGGCAGGTTGCCCGAGGTGCTGGAGCGCATCGCGGCCATCGGCGAAACTCATGGTTTGGTGATCGCCAATGTGTTTCACGCGGGCGACGGTAACCTGCACCCACTCATCCTCTACGATGCGCGCAAACCCGAGGAGATTGAAAAAACGCATCGCGCTGGCCGGGAGATTTTAGAGGTCTGCCTGAAGGAGGGCGGGGCGCTCTCCGGCGAACACGGCATCGGTTTGGAGAAATCCTCCATGATCGAGCTGATGTACAACGAGGATGATCTCGCCAATATGCGCGCGGTTCGGGATCTGTTCAACCCCGACGGGCTGCTCAATCCGGGCAAAATCTTTCCCGCGCCCGGCCGCTGCGCGGAAACGAAAATGGTGCGCGCCAAATCCGGTATCGCGGTATGAGCGAAGAATATGCGCCGACGAGCGCCGAGGATGCAAGGGCATGGGTCTCCGCCCGCCTTGCCTCGCGCTCGGCCTTCGTAATTCGCGGCCGCGGCGCCCGCGCTGGGCCCGCGCAACGAGACGCGCTGACCACCTCCGCGCTGCGGTCGGTGCGTTTTTTTCATCCAGATGACATGGTCATCGGCGTGGAAGCCGGCCTGCCATTCCAGCGCCTGAACGAAATCCTGGCCGAACGGGGCATGCGCCTGACCGTCAACCCTTGGTTCCGGGCGGCTACCATCGGCGGAATGGCCGCGGCCAACGATTTCGGACCCGACCGGCTTTTTGGCGGTGGTTTGCGCGACGCGATCATCGGAATCGAATACATCAACGGCAAGGGCAATTTGGTCAAGGCTGGCGGTCGCGTGGTGAAAAACGTTTCCGGCTACGATTTGTGCCGGATGATGCTGGGGAGCCTCGGTGGGTTGGGCGTGATGACCGCGCTGAATTTCAAGGTGTTGCCCGCGCCGATCGCGCCCCATGGCCTTTTCTCGTGGGAGAAAACGCTTGATTGGCGAAAGCCCCTCGCGGAAGGCGTCATCCGGCGGAAGCTCCCCCTGGACTGGCTTCAGGTTCTGGCTGACCAGCGTGGCTGGCGGCTCGGTCTCGGTATCTCCGGGAACACCCCGCGCCGCAACCGCCTGCTTCGGGAATGGAGGTCGGTTTTCGGCGACCGGCTCGAAATGGCGCGCGATGGCGAGGAACCCGACGGCTTTTCCCATTTGAGCGCTGCCGTGCGTTTCAGCGGTTTCCTGCAACCCATTCGCGACCGATTGCCTGCCCCTTATATCCATCTGCACGGCATGGCGCCAACCCGCGCCTTTTTCGAGGAGGATCGACTCGTTGACATGTTGCGGCGAAGCGTGGAGCGAGAAGGGGCGGTGCTGGCGCTGCATCCGCTGGGCGGCGACTTCCATCTTTTTATGCAGGAAGGACAAAAAACCGCCTCCGCGATGCGCGCCCTGGCGGAAATCCTCGCCGCGATGTCCGGATATCTGGTTTTGGAAAGGTCTTCGCCGGGTTTTCTAAAAACCCCTTGGGTGAGGCCCCTGCCGCCCTCCTTTGCGGCCATGCGCGCGCTCAAATCCAGCCTGGATCCCGCCGCAATTTTTTACGCTCCTTTCTATGAGATGGATCCATCATGAACCAAAACCCACCATTACGCTCAGCGCCGGATCTTTATAAGGGCGTGCCTTTTGAAAACATTCTCGCCTGTGTCCATTGCGGTCTCTGCCTGGACGCCTGTCCCACCTATCGGGCCCTGGGCGTCGAACAGGACTCTCCCCGGGGCCGGCTTTATCTCATGCGCGGTCTGTGGGAAGGGGCGTTGGCGCCTACCGACGAGGTAACCGCCCCGCTAGACCGCTGTCTGGACTGTCGCGCCTGTGAACCGGCCTGCCCTTCCGGGGTTCCCTATGGCGAACTGTTGGAAAAGACGCGCGGCGTGATTCTAGCTGAGCGCAAACCCCTTATTCTCAATCGGATATTGCGCCGTATGGTGTTTCGTTCACTGTTGCCCTCCGGCGCCCGCTTGGCGTTTGTCAGCATGCTCGCCCGCTTTTTCAGCAAGTGGTTTCTCAAGCATGGAGAGCCTCGTTGGCTATTTCGGCCCCTGCGCCGAACCCGCTTGGGGCGTGCATTTTCCTTGATGCCGCGCTTCAGCGGCCGTTCCTTCAAACAGGCCTTTGCGCAATCGGCCGGCCCCGACAATCCCAACCTCGCGAAACGCGTCGCCCTGTTCACCGGATGCGTGATGGATGTGGCCGAGGAAGAGATCCAGCGGGCAACCGTAAAATTATTGCGGGCCGCGGGTTGCGAGGTGGTCATTCCACCATCGCAGGTGTGCTGTGGGGCCTTACATGTGCATTCCGGTGAACGCGCCATCGCCCGCCAGCTTGCCCAGTGCAACGGCACGCTTTTCCAAGATGGATCCCTTGCCGCGGTGGTAACGAATTCCGCGGGTTGCGGCGCACAATTGAAGGAATGCCACCACTTATTCTCCGATGCGGGGGCCGCCCATCCCCATCAACCGGATTGGTCCGCCTTGGCGGCGAAAGTAGTGGATATTCTGGTCTTCCTTCAGCAGGAGCCGGAATTCGTGACTTCTCAACGGTGGCGTGAGGAACCCGTGAGCGCGATTTACGACGCCCCCTGTCATCTGATCCACGCCCAGCGCGCGGATGGGCCCGCCCGCGCGCTGCTCGCCGGCCTGCCGGGCGTGCGCTTGATTTCCCCGCGGGAGGCCGCCTATTGTTGCGGCGCCGCGGGCATCTACAATCTCAGCCAGCCGGAGCTAAGCGAACGGGTGCTGGCAGCAAAAATGGATGATATCGAGGCCACGCTGGACCGCTATCCCGAGGCGCGGCTGCTGCTCACGGGCAATCCGGGTTGTTTGTTCCAGCTTCGTCATGGCGTGCGCCGGCGGGGATTGCCCCTTGAGGTCATGCACCCTGCCGTATTTGTGGCTGAGCGATTGATCCAATCTTCCCCTAGAGCGGAGGAAGCGGCGCAGGGATGTCTCGCCCCCACTACATAAAAGCCTGCCGGAATCACGAGCTCGAACTTTTGAACCCAATCGTGGACGGTTTGCATGGAAACATTGACAGCTTTCATGAACAGGAACGCGGTGTTATCCTAAGCGCAAATATGTATCGTGTATAAACCGGAACCGCATAAGAGATCAGTTCTGCAGGATATCGATGCCTTTTGGTGTCGATCATTCATGGCCCCTCTGGAAAATTCTTGGAAGTTTGTCATGGGTGAACTGTCAGGCTTTGATTAACTTAAAAATACCAAGTTGAGGGTTATTATACCATGTCAATGCTTTACTCCTACTATCACTCAAAATTGACATGTAATATATAGAAATTTCCATACTGGACATTAAAATGCTTCAAATTGAACTTTCAAATGAGCTTGAGTTAATAAGTCGTAATCTTGACGATTCCTGGGAGCAGGATACATTAAAAACCTTACCTCTTCCAATTGCTTACCCGCTTCACCGTCTTCGAACTAAACAATATCCATGGGATCTTCTTGTAAATGACATGATAAATTCTTTGTTGAAATACATCGCTATGGGAGCAATTTGTGATTATCTATATAGCGATGATGAAGTAGATTTTAACCTAAATGATGCGTTAAAGAAATTGGCATTGCCGATGAGTACTGGCGATTGGTTAAATATTATTCGTTGTTGCTCTAGGCGAAACGGGAAACACTTCCTTCATGTTTTACCCAAATTGTTTAAAAAAATAGAATACGGACCGCTTAAGGTTCGCCTCAACTTCCAGAAATATGGCCTATGCACGAATAATTTAGGAGTTTTTTCCTCGCTTGTGACTATACGGAATAAACTTTTTGCTCATGGTACTACCTTAAGTGATACTGAAAAAACATTGTCGACGCCTTTCGTCTTAAACCTGGTGAGAGCATCTATCTACTTGACCTTGCCTTTGTGGCGTTATCGTTTGATCATGCCAACATTTTTCAAAAGGGAAAACAATGCGTTGTTATTGCATAGTTACAATGAGTTTGCTTCTTTATATTTACCATCTATTACCAATGTCCAATCCTGTTATTTGTATCATAAAAAAGAAAAGAATATGCCATTGTTTCCTATTGTAGTAACATCATTAGATTCAGAGGAAGAGTCAGTTTCAATAGATTTTAAAAGCATTGGTTTCCATATGCTTGATCAAATTCGTCGAACTCGAATTCCAATATATTTTCAATTAGGTGGAGGGCCTACTCCACGGCCTGAATATGAAGGCGTGTTACTTTCCGAATTCAAAAAGAAAAAGATATGGGAAAAGCGAAGGGATATTGAGATCGACCAGGTACTCGCTTTCGCTCGGGATAACCTCGAAAAAGTGCTTTTAGAATCTCAACGCAATAACCTTTATAAACCTGAGTTTTTTGTAGAAAGACAACTTTATTCAAAGTGTATCCAATCTTTTTTTCGTGACAAAACTGCTCGCGCTCTTATTATTTTTGGTAATCCAGGAAGCGGAAAAACAACATTTGTTATCGATTTAATTAGTCGTATCGAAGAGATTGAGGGAAGTGGGGTTTTGGTTCGGGCCGTAAAACTACCGACAAGGGTAGTAAAACCCAAACAATTTTCACTTTGGTTGTGTGATGAACTTGGATACGCGGGTTCTTTTGCTCAGGTTCTTGAACGTTGTAAAACACACGGGTCAGGTATTTTTCTGCTAGTAATTGATGGAATTAATGAATTCACAAACCCAAGGCGAGACGCCAGTCTACTATTTCGTGCAATAAATTACTTTCTAGCAGAGCATGAATCAAGCGTTGCACTAAAGGTCATCATTACTGCACGCAGTGAGCTTCTCCATACTTTCTTGCCAGGCGGGAGCCTGCCGTGTGACTCCGACGAAACATTATACTTTCAACCAAGTGGCCAACACTATATAGAAATTGGACCCGTGACTGAGGTTGAAGCTTATCAGATGTTTAAAAAATACAATATTTCTCAAAACGAGATATATAAATATTTATCATACGGGTCAAACCTGATACTCAACCCCCTCAATCTTCGTAAAGCTGCATTAGGTGCGATAAGGCCTCACGACCTTAAGCATTTGGATGAAGAAGGGTTAACTAAGGTTTTTCTCCAGAACCGCCTAGGCGAAGATAAATATCTCAGAAAGAATGTCGAGCTTTTGGTTCAGGTCATGGGCAAATCTCGCGATATGGTCATCACGGAAGCTAACTTACTAAAGACTGCGCCTAAACTCCTTGATGCATTGCAGGCAAATGGTAATCGAATGCTAACGATTCTTCAAGAACTCGAAATCATTCAGATTATTTCAATGGATGATGAACAAGGATACCCAACATGGGCAATTGCCATAGCAAATGATACTCTATTTGAAGTGTTATTAGCAGACCAAAAGAAGAAAACTTTAATGCATGTATTTTTGTTCTCTTTTATCCCTTTTATTTTTTCTTTAGTAATTACAGCGAGTGTTTATTTTGTTACTAGCAATACCGCCTATAATAAAATTAATGAAATTGAGGCCATTGCTCAGGAATATGAAACAGAAAAATTTCAATCGGATAATGACAAAATACAATATGCTTTTATCAATACACTACCAAATGTAGGAAATATAGGGCTTAACATTATTTTTATGTTAGTATTTCGATTGTTGATTTTTCTTTTCCTTTTTTCCTTAATCATTCTTGCATGTCTTTTCTATTTTCAATTTCGATACATTGTCAAGGACAAAAGAGAACCTCGCCTAACATATTTTGGTTACAGTTATTTTCACAAATTTTTCAAGCCGCTGTATTATTGGGTTTTTTCTATTTCTTTTCTTGCTTCCATCGCCATGGCTTTTGATTTATTTGCCAGCACAAATCTTGCCTTGCACATTTGTTTTATTGCTATTGTCTTAATTATGGCAATTCAATGCCTAATGACTCATTCATCTCTAAGAAACCTAAGCTCCCCATTGCTTAAAGAGTTTGCATTTTCTCCATACGCCCTAAAAAAGAACTCGTTGGCATTAGGTCTTGTGTTGCTATTATTTAGCCTCTTTTTTGTATTTATGTTTGCAGTTAGTTATACTCCATTGTCCTTTTTTGTTCCCCCAGAACACTTCAGCAAAGCTCGAAAACAAATTCAGAGTGATTATGAGAAGTTGCTTTATGAATTAAATGTAGGTCATCAAGTTATATCTGAAGATCAAACAATAATGAATTTAGTTCATCCGATTGAAGAGCTTGAAAACAATGCGCTGCCTAAACTTATCTCCTCAATAAGAGATTTTATTGATTGGGCCTTTTTTTTATGCTCCTTGATCGTTGCATGGTCACTGACCAACTATTCTATAATTTTATATAACGCAAAAAAATCAATAAAAAATAATAGTAAATTGATTTAAAAGTATTGAGAAAGCCATTTATTGATTTCATTTTCTTAAAGCCGCGCATGGTCCGGTAGACTTGCTATGCAGGCACATGGCTGCTTTCGGCCTTATTGTTGAAATACTTCACCTGATGATAAAGGGGCGCCAAGCGATAATGAACCTTTGATTAACCTGACAATCTCGTACATAGTATCCTGAAGTTTACCCTAAAGACAATTGGCCATGGAAATAAAATGCTTGACGTTCGTGATTGGCTCTTCGCTGACGCCGAAGGGCGCGGCATTCCGCCACAGCGGATTGAGGAGCAGGAGATCGGCCATATCCACGGTGGTCGATCCGTTGAGGTCCTTGAAACCGCAGACATCCACCAAATCCTCGTAGCGCTCCATCAAGTGACCGTAATGGGGCGGCTGAATATCGGCCAGGGGATTGCCATGGCCGGTGAGGGTCCAGCCCTTTTGATCGAGCAGATAGCGGAAGGAGCGGCGGTAAATGAGCCTCACATCCAGGGTGACGTTATCCGGTGCGGTTCCGCCCAGGCTAAAGCGCAGGGTGTCCTGATAAAAATCGCCGGGCTGGATGCGGTTGTCGAAGGCGTAGCCTGTCGCCTCGGTGTAAAAAATGCCGTCCTCCACGCCATCGGTCATGTTTTTATAAAAGGCCTGTCCTGGCAAGCCCGCGTAGTAACCATCCGCCGGATCGCCGATCCCGCCGATATCGTCGATCATCCCACCGGTCATTTGAGCCAGGCGATTCTGGCTTTCGTCGAGCACATCCACCAGCAGGATCATGTTGCGGATTACCACGCCAGTAGGAACCGCGTGCCCGGTGAGGTTGTTTTCAATATCGACGATCACTTCCATTTGACCCAAATTGACCTGGGTCGCCACGTGTAAGGTGACCGCGTTTTCCAAAAAGTCCGGGGTCGTGCCGCGGATATCGTGATTGCGCGCGGTGAAGGCGGGGCGGTTGGGCACGAAAATACAGAATCTGGTTGCCGAGGTGAGCGGCATATGGCATTCGATGCAGGATTGGGCGTTTTCCGGACCCACGATGCCGCGGTAATTCTGCCATTCCGAGAAGGTGGTTTCGTGGGGCACGCTGCCCGCGTCCTCATAATCGTTGTCATCGTCATGGTCCACATTATCCTCATGGCAGGCGGCGCACAGCTTGGCGCTCAAGTTGGGGTTGTAGGCCCCGCGCATAATGAATTCCTCGTAGGTTACATCGCCCAACAGTCCGAACTCCAGGTTTTGCGGCCCGCGGAAAAAACTGAAGGATTCGGGCATCACGCCGGGAAAGTTGAGCCGGTTCTCATCCACGTCATGGGCTCGGTGGCAGACCTCGCACTGGACGCCCAGTTCCATGTTGGTGGTGGGATTGTTGATGTCGCCCATTCCCGCGTTTTGGATGTCGGTCAGCCAATGGACCGGGGAATGGCAGGCGGAGCAGTCCGAATTGGGTTTGGCGAAACGATGTACGGAATCGCGCTGGTAGACGAACCCGTTCATGCCCCCCGGGGTTCCCTCGCCGTTATAGACATCGAAGACCCAGGTGTTGAGGCCGGTATTGGCCATGGGAGAGACTGCCCACTCGTCCACCTGGTCTTGATGGCAGGCCTCGCAGATCTCGGGTTCGTTGAGTGGGTAATTGGGAATGGCTTCCTGAGCGATGGGTTCGATTTCAATGAGGATATTGTTGAGGTCGGCGGGTTCCGTGATGGTGACGAAACCGTTGAAATAATTGTACGCGGCCGCGGTGAGCACGAACGGGAAGTCCGCCGTATCATTGAGCTCGAAAAAACCATTGGCGTCGGTGGTGGCGGATTCCGACTGCATTTGAATCTTGACGATGGCGCCCTCGATGGTGGCGTGGGTGTTGGCGTTGACCACGGTTCCCTGGATTTGCGCCCACAACGGCAAGCTCGTCAACACAAAAATGATCCATCTCATGGCCACACCTTTCCTTCTTCGACAGAGTACACACCAATCGGGCCGTATTGTAACCCGGATTTCATGTTCCGCACACGAAGGGCTTTGAACCATGCCCGATTTTTTACACGTGGCTCGTGCTACAATGGCCGGCGATTTTTCAGGCGGGGTCAAACCATTCTCGATAACAAGCTAATCAATATCCAGGTAATGCTCGGCATCGCCAAAGCCATCATCGAAGCAGATAACGCCGATGAGGTTCTCAACGCCATATTTAGTGCGGCCCTCGCGTTGTTTAAGGTCGAAGCCTGCAGCTTGGCTCTCCTGGAACCCGATGGCGATTTAACCTACCTTTATTCGGCCGGAACCGGACAAATCGCCAGCTTTCGGGTTCCAGCCGGGCAGGGCTTTAGTGGATGGGTGGTGGCCCACGGCAAGCCCGTCCTCAGCAACGCTCCCGGTGCGGACCCCCGCTTTTATGGCCGGGTGGACCAAAAAACCGGGTTTACGACGAAGTCTCTGCTGTGTGTTCCCTTAATGCTCCATGGTGCGCCGATTGGCGTGATTCAACTTCTCAACACCCAAAAACCGAGTGGGTTTGAACCCGGCGATATCGAGGTGCTGGCTCTCTTCGCGGAAATGGCGACGACGGCGATCAAAAAACACGAATACCAGCGTCTGGTGCAAAATACGAGGAACGCCTATCGGGAGGAGGAGCGGCGTCGGAACCGACTGGTGGGGATACGCAGCACCGCGATGAAGCAGGTTCTGGTGACGGCTAAAACGGCTGCCGCCAGCAGTTCGACCGTTCTTTTGGTCAGCGAAAGCGGGACGGGCAAGGAATTGATCGCCCGCTCCATTCACCGCTGGAGCGATCGTGCCGATGGGCCGTTTATCGTGGTCAACTGTGTCGCGTTGACCTCCGAACTCCTGGCCTCCGAGCTATTCGGCCATGAGAAGGGCGCCTTTACGGGGGCGGCTCATCGCAAAATCGGAAAATTCGAATTGGCCGACGGCGGGACCGTTTTTCTGGACGAAATCGGCGAGCTCAGCCTGAACTTGCAAGCCACCTTGTTGCGGGTGCTTCAGGAGCGAGAGTTCCAACGGGTAGGGGGCAATCGAAACATTCAGGTGAACATCCGGGTCATTGCCGCGACCAATCGCGATTTAAAAGCTGAAGTCCGTGCCGGCAAGTTCAGAGAAGATCTTTTCTATCGCCTTCATGTGGTTTCCGTTACCTTACCGCCCCTGCGGGAGCGGAAAAAGGATTTGCCCGAATTGATTCGGTTCTTCCTCGGCCGCTACTGCCGGGAAACCGGGCGTCCCATGTTGGCTTTGGAGCCGGATGTCGAGGCGAGTCTGCTGTCCTTTGATTGGCCTGGGAATGTCCGTCAATTACAAAACACCATCGAACGGGCGGTGGTGCTGACGCGGGGGCCGGTTATTGAAGCAAAGGTGCTGCCCAAGGAAATCGTTGGCAGCTTGCCGGTCCCGGCGGAAGGAGCTAAAAAACATGAGGGTTTTCCCGCGCTGCGAAACGAGGTTCCCCTGACCGAGGCAGTAAGACTTCTGCAGCGTGAAAAGATCTTTCGAGCTCTCGCGGAAACCCAAGGCAACAAAGCGCGCGCGGCTCGTATTCTCGGTTTGGTCCCCTCCAACCTCAACCGCCTCATGAAAAGACTGGACCTCCATTTTGGGTCCTGAGCCATTTTTGCTCGGTTTTTAAATTCCTCAACCGGAATGCCCGGCCAACGCCTGAAATGGAGGGTGGCGAGGGCCGCTTTTTCTTTGGTTCCCCCCGGAAAGTGAAATTGCAAGGGTTTGGAAAGGGAGGCCGTCGGAATGCCGCCCACGCGAGATAAGCTCTGGCCAATCATAATCATTTTGATAATATCAATATGATTAATTATAATCATTCTGATAATGAATCTTCGGTTCTAAGTCCTATCCTTGGTTGGCTTTTCTCATCTTTTTATAAGGATAATTTATTTATTATCAGTATATTAGAGAATTCTCTCACCATTTCCGATCGGGTTGGCATAAACCCTGCCCTTATAGGAGGCAACAATCGCCAGCACCGGCCGTTGATTTCGCGTTGAGAGGCACACCATGAAACGTTTTGATCGCATCTTTTCACTTTTAATCGTTTTCTTCTTTTCCACCTTCCAACTTCAGGCCGGTTCGACAACCACCACGGCGACCAAAGACCTCTTTGTCAGCCAAACCAGCGGCACCAACTCGGATTACCTTTTTATTCAAAATCAATACGATCCCAATTCCGGAGCCGGAGCGGCGACAAAGCACGCCGTGATCCAGTTCAACAAGCAGACCAGTCACACGATTGATGCCGCCAACCTCTTGTTGGATGTCGTCTTTCAATACGAGGGTTCGGCCACCTATTTAGTCTGGGGCGTCAAGGATGGGGCCTGGGAGGAAGATTTTGATGAAGACAATCTGAGCTATTCGGATTGGGAATTCAACTCAAATCAAAACGAAGGTATTTGGAGTCAGAGCTCTGAATTAGGTGTCTATGAAGCTTCACCGGACCTTCACGATGTGGTTCCCAGTAACGGTTTCGTAGAATGGTTGGGTGACTTTTCAATCGAAGGCGTGGGCGGCATCAATCAAACGCTTTCCATAAGCTCCAACGAGTTGTTAGATTTCCTGAACGACGACACCAACGGCATCGTGACCCTGGTAATTACCGGCTTCGGAGATATTTATTCCCTGAATGGTGAATATCTTGTTCTCGCCTCCTCGGAAAACGATTCCTATTCCGGACCACGCTTGGTTCTGGAAGCCGAAGACAAAGAAATCGCCGCAACCGACGACGTCTTCGTCCGCTACAACGATACGACGAACTACGGTAGCGATTCGCACATCAACGTCAAAAATCGCCCGGGTCAGGATGGCACCGAACGCAAGGGTTTTCTCGAGTTCGATATCGGCAACGGCGGCGATTACATGAGCGTCGAGCTCATGTTGGATGTGAGCATATTCAGCGGTGCGAGCTCCATGGAGTTTCACGTCTTCGGTATCCAAGATAACGACGCCACCGAGGACCTGGATGAGGCCAACGCGCTTTATACCGACTTCCCCTATCTGGATGGGAGTGGCGACGGTGTGGAAAACAACAGTGACGCATTCTATAACGACGGGGTAAAGCTCGGTTCTTTTATTGTGACCGATGCCGATCTCAACAAGACGGTGGCCTTTAGCAGTGACGCCTTAAACAACATGATCGACGATGACACCAACGGCAAAATCACGCTGCTGATCACCCGCAATCAAACCAGCAACAGCATGAACTCGGCTTTTGCCTCCACCGAACACGCCACCCTCAACCCGCCCCGCTTGTACCTGCGGCCCAATCTGGTGGCCGATACGGAAACCGTCGATATGGAAATCACTTACTCGGACGTGGATGGCGACGGCAACCCCGAGATGGTCTTGGTGCTCAACAACCCTGGTGGCGGCGGTACGGTAGTCGCCGATCCCTTCGCCATCGCGGATCACCTCATCACCATCGGCTACGGTTTGGGCTCCGACACGGACTTCTTCGATATCCTCAGCCCGACGCAACAGTCCGGGCTGTTAGACGCCTTTGAAGCGGTTGAAGTCAGCCAGGATTGTTTCTCCACGGCGAGCGTTAGCGAGGTAAGCGCGGATGATTTGAATGACATGTTCGCCAACATCACCATCGCTCGTGAATACCCGGTGGTTACCTTTGATACCCGGGCCGACCTGGTCACCGATCTCGATAGCGGCGGCATCGAGTTAGAGGCGTCCTACTCTTCCTGCACCCTGCTCGAAATTACCCTCGGCAACTTCTCGGTGACCATCGATGGACCAAGCGCCCAAGCCGCCATGACCATCACCGACGACCGGATTACCGTTGGTGCGGAAGCTTCGCTTTGGACCGCGACGGTTAGCGCGAGCTCCGATAACGGGTCCTCGATCGGCATCAGCGGCGGTGCGAGCATAGGGGGCGTGTATGACATTACTTACGGCGATAACGGTGTCTATGGGGCGACCTTCCCCATCTCCGCCAATCTGACCCTATCGGTTTACGTGAGCGCTACAGATGCCGAAAATGCCTACAACAAGGTCATGTACGCTTATAACAAGACCCAGGACCAATTTGAGACATGGCTGGGTTCCGAGTTTTACGATGAACTCAACCAATTGGGGATCATGGAAGATATTGATGTCATTTACCAAGTCCACGAGGCCTACGACATGGTGGTCAACATCGAAAGAACCAGCGATGAGGCCTATATTTTCATCAAGCAGCAAGGCCAAGAAACCTTGATCGTTCTCGAAGGGACGGCCTCAGATATCAGCGCCGATATCTTGGACGCCTTTGATGAGATCGGTGATTTCTATAATGGATTTACCACGGACCTGGTCGGCGATATCAATAATTGGGCAAACACCGTGGCCGGCACCGCCGCGGCGGTCTACACCACGGCAGTCGATTGGGTCGAAGACGAGATATCCAACATCGGCAACGCCATCAAAAAAGGTCTGAAAAAGCTTTTCGGATAATCCAACACTTCAATCGTCAACTTTCACGGCGGCCTTCGGGCCGCCTTTTTTGTGTTCCCGCGAAACCAGGGAAGCTCGCCCTTCACCCTTCTTTGTAAAACTATCACGATCCAAAGTGGGGTGCGGACCTCAGCTCTCTTCAGAAACCGCGCGGCGGGTTCAGTCAGGACTTAGCCTTTGCACGTTTTGTTTCCAGTTGCATGGAACTGATTTACCTGGTTTCCGGGAAGTCCTTTCCCAGCATAACCCTGCCCAAATTGCTCGATCCGCCCGCCCTGAAGTTTTCGCCACGGAAGCTTGATGCTAGAGTTGAACTGGCGTGCCTTTCCACTCGAACCCGGTAGCTTTTTTGTGAGGCAGAGTAACGAAGCGGAGAATCGCTATTTGCATCCATGGCGACTTTTCGGAGGCCGAGGTCGCGGGGGATTTGCCATCGGGTAAGGCCTGAATCTATGCTAGCCCGCCCACAAACGCATTTTATTGAACCACGTAAATCACGAGGTCACATGAAAGAAGGTTGCATAAGGCATTTGATATCAACTAATTAAAGAAAATTCTTTTGCCTTTTCTCCGTGCTCTCGGTGGTGAATTTTCCTGTTTCTGGATGAGCGCAATGCTAGAAAAGGTCCTCAGGGATGAAGGGTAATCAGGATCAGAAAAATACCCTGC
>JBGTRP010000076.1:0-14704 GCA_041940685.1 Acanthopleuribacteraceae bacterium | reverse complement strand
GGCAACCCGCCGCCAGAAGCCAAAGAGCGAGAAAGCCGGTGATTCTGACAAAGTTTTTCATGCCTATCTCTTTAGAGACATGACCGAAGCGCGCCTGCCGGCCGGTTTGTTGCCCGGGTGAAATAGAGATTCGTGCCAATTGATCTCACTTGTTCTTGTTTACTGGGAGAGGTGGAAAAAACTTCCGCGCGGGCTTTTTTCCATCCGGAAGTAGCCGCGGTACGCCCAAGGCTCAGACGCGGGTGGCATGGGATTTCCTGCTTGCCTCTGGCATCTTGTTATTTGAAGTCCCCAGCGCCTCTCGCGAGCCGAAAATTGAAAAAAGGAACCCGGTCCGCATCCAAAACGCGCGCCCGGCCGAATATCAACATTGACGGACGAAAACAAGCGCTTGGTTCCGTTCTCCCATGCTTAAGGAAGAAAAAAAGGAGAGAACCACATGTTGAAACAAGGAAAACTTTTGCTACTGACCTGCCTGGCCTTGCTGACCTTACAGCTAACCGCTGGATCCGCATCTCAAAAAGATATCGTGGACACCGCGGTCTCCGCGGGCAGCTTCAACACGCTTGTCACCGCGGTCAAGGCCGCGGGCTTGGTCGACACGCTCAAGGGCGAGGGGCCGTTCACTGTTTTTGCCCCCACGGATGAAGCCTTCGCCAAGATTCCCAAGGACACCTTGAACGCGCTGCTCAAAGACAAGGAAGCGCTGACCAAGGTGCTCACCTACCATGTAGTCAGCGGAAAAGTAACCGCGGCGGAAGTAGTTAAGCTAAAGGCGGCCAAGACCGTACAGGGCCAGTCGGTGTCCATCGATACGGGGCACGGCGTGAAGGTCGATAATGCGAATGTGGTCAAAACCGACATCATGTGCGGCAATGGCGTCATTCACGTGATCGACAGCGTTTTAATGCCTCAATAATCCTCAACCAAGCTCAGAGAAGGGACCTTGATGGCCGGGAAATTTCTCCCGGCCTTTTTTTGGGCTCCGAGGGGCTCCTGTTTCCCGCTCTCGTGGGGGGCAACTGCCTAAAGCCTGCCCAGAAAGCCATTTTTTTGAACCACGAAAGACACGAAGTCACACGAAAAAAACACATAAATTCTTTGATTCCAATAAATTAACGGAATTCCTTTAGTCTTATCTTTTGGTCCACGGTGGTGGATTTTTATCCTGGCAAAAGTACGATTCGTCCCCGCCCTCGCGAGGAAACGGATTGACCATCAAAACTGAAATTCCCTCCGCCCGGTTCATCCCCGCTCGCGCGGGGAACACTCGGTATTGGTAAGACCGAGTCCTTCGTTGGGCGGTTCATCCCCGCTCGCGCGGGGAACACTCTAACTTCGATCCCCTGCAAAACCAGCGCCTTCCAACTTCAAAAAAAAATGGTACCGATTTTGCTTGCTCCTAAATTACCATATTTTCTTCCTTTTTCAACCACAAAAAATTCTCATCATTTCAGGCCTTTCTCCGAACCATTTTCTCTAAGCCAGCAAGGCCCGGCGCGGCGAGCGCCGGCCGAGCTCCAGTTAGTTTCCAGCTTGGGTTCAGCGGCCCCAGATCTCGCTGAGGGCGCGCTTCAGGGTTTTCTTCATTTTCTGGTCCTGTTCGTTTTCCAACGCGTTTCGCAGAGCCGGTTCGGCCCTGGGATCGGCGATTTCGCCCAAGGCCCAGGCCACGGTCATGCGCACCGCCAGATTCTCATGGGCAAGCGTTTCGATCAGCGGCTCCACCGCGTCCGCGGACCCAATCTCGCCCAGAGCCCAGGCCGCTTTCTTGGCCAACTTCGCATCGGCGCCGGCAAGCAGGTCGATAAGCGCGGGCAGCGCCTTTTGCGACCCGATTTCGCCCAGAGCCCAAATCGCGGTTTCGCTGGTTTCGCGATCTCCGTCCCGCGTGGCGTCCGCCAAGGCGGAGACCGCGCTCGGAGCGCCGATCTCACCCAGGGCATGGGCGGCGGATTTGCGCACGCGGGCATTACCGTCATTCAGCAAGGGTGCGAGGGAGCCGACCGCGTCCGGGCCGCCAATCTCGCCGAGCGCATGGGCCGCGGCGGCCCGCACCTTGGGCGATCCGTCCTCCACCACATCGGAAAGACCTGCGATCGCGGAGGGGTCGCCTACCTCGCCGAGCGCCCAGGCCGCACGGGTGCGGACCTCGGCATCCGCGTCTTCCAGGGCCTGGATGAGAGCGGGCACGGCCCGGGGCGAGCGAATCTCGGCCAGGGCGTGCAGCGCCGCGCCCCGCACTTCCGCGTTCTCGTCCGCCAACGCATGGGCGAGGGCGTCCACGGCCGCGGCGGGGCGCAGCTCACTCAGGGCGTGGGCGGCTTGTTTGCGCACCTTCCAATCGGTATCGCTCATCGCGTCCATCAAGGCGGGAACGCTTTCCTGGGAACGGATCTCGCCCAGGGCCCAGGCGCCGGTCGCCCGAATTTCCGGGTCGCTGTCGTTAAGGGCTTCCAGCATGGGTCCGGCCGCATCGCTGCTCTGGATCTCGGCCAGCGCCCACAGCACGGTTTTGCGCACCTCCGGTATTTCGTCGCGGGACGCGGCCTTGAGGGCGTCCACGGCGAATTCCGCTCGAATTTCGCCCAGAGCCCAGGCGGCCTTCTTGCGCACCTCCCAGTCCTCGTCCTTCAGGCTTTGCGTGAGAACGGGCACCGCCTCGGGGGAGCGCAGCTCGCCCAGGGCCCAGAGCGCGGTGCCCCGCACCTCGGCATCGCGGTCGCTCATGGTCTTCATCAGGGGACGCACGGCGCGTTCATCTCGAATTTCGGCGAGCGCCCAGGCCGCGGTTTTGCGCACCCGCGCGGCATCATCGCCCAAGGCCTGAATCAGCGGTTGTACGGCCTCGGCATCGCGGATTTCGCCCAAGGCCCATGCCGCGCGCGAACGAACCTCCTCGGAACCGTCGCTCAGCATTTGCGCGACATGGGGAACCGCCTTGCGTGAGCGGATCTCGGCCAGGGCGTGAACCGCTCTTTCGCGCACCTTCTCATCAGAATCCTTCAAAACCCGAATCAGAGGCTCTTCCGCTGCGTTGCTCCGCAGCTCGCCCAGGGAGTGCGCGGCTTCCGCGCGCACATGTCCGGCCGAGTCTCCAAGCGCCTCGATCAACGAGCCCTCGGCGGCATGGACCCGTCCTTCGCCCAGGGCGTAGGCCGAGGCCTGGCGCAACCAGGGATCGCGATCTTGCAGGAACGCGGTCAGGCGGGGGTGCAGGCTGGTGATCGGTGGTTTGCCGCGCGCCTCGGCCAGGGCCCAAACCGCGTTGCGGCGAACGACCGATGAGGGATGCGCCAGCGCGGCGGTGAGGGAATCATGGGCGGCATTGCCGATGGAAGCCAAGGCCAGCGCCGCGCTCTCACCCGGGGAATCTTGTTTCAGCTTGAAGTAACGGGGCCGCCATTCGCGATACTCATCAGGCTCGTAACAATGAATGGGACTGATCGCGGTTTCATCGCCCAGTAAGGCGATCAACTCGGCCACGGCTTCCGCTTGCCGCGCTTTGCCCAGTGCGCACGCGGCCTGGGCGCGGGTGGTGGCGTCCTCCGAATCCAGATGGGCGACCAGCGTTTCCAGCGGCACGTTTTCGCGGGCGGCGGCATTGGGTTTGCTTTGATTGCGGGAAGCGGCCAAGGGTTTTGCGCTGGCCGGAGAGGGGCTTGCCGCCGGGGAAACCGGGGTCGCGGGGGCCACGGGTTTGAAAGCGGCCAGCAACAATGACACCGCCAGCGCATTGGCCCAAAGGAACAAGGACTTGCCACGGCCCGATCCCGCGCGGCGTAGCCCCGGGTTCAAAATCGCCTTGATGCGCGTCTTCAACTCGCCATCCTCGGCAATGGCCGGCGCGGAGGCCAGCGGACGGTGGCCGCGTTCGCCGCTGGAGATCTTGAGCAGGGTTTCCGCGTAGGAAGAGGCGCGCGCCACCATGGAAAGCACCTGATCGTCACAGGCCCGTTCCCGTTCCAGCTTCATTTTCAGCGCGGCCCGCCAGCAAAAGGGGTTGAACCAGTGCAGGGCGCATGCCAAATGTGCGGCCAATTGGCTGAGATAATCCCAGCGTTTGATGTGGAACAGTTCGTGCAGCAGCACATGGCGCCGCATTTCCTCGGACCAGTGGAGGCAGGCCGCGGGTAACAGGATTACGGGTCTCAGCACGCCCCAGGTTTTCGGGATCTCTTCTCCCGCGTCCATGATCAGACGAACCGGACGCTGGATCTTCAATTGGGCGCGCAACTCCTCCAACAAGGGGTTCAACTCGCGGTGATTGGAATCGGGGTTCTTCCGGCTCAGCCGCCAAAGGGCCAACGCCTCGAAGCTGAGCCGCGCCAGCACGAACAGCATCCCCGCCAGCCACAGTCCCAAAAACAGAGGAACCAGCCAGGCCGCGTTCATGCGCCAGGAGCCGGCGGCAGGTTCCGTGATGTTATGGGTCGTGGCGGTTTGCGCGGCTCGGTCCGTGCCGGCCCCATTCGATACGGCGATCGGGTCGGCCGGGAGCGGCGCCGCATCCAAATCGGCGATGTTAAGCGGTCGAATCCGGGCCGCTTCGCGCGCCTCATGAACCGGGTTCGCCGCCAATGAAGGCAGGGGAAGGGATGGCAACAAGGGAGTCAGCAGGCTGATGGCCAGCAGGCCTGTCAGTGTCAGGCACCAAAAACGGTGGCGCGAGGAGGACGAAAAGCGACGCAACCATCGGGAGGCGAAAACCGCCAAAAGCAGAATCAGCCCACCCTTGAGCGCGATATCGATCAGGTACCAAAGGGTTTGATTGGAAAAAATACTCAGCATGCTCATACTTACCGTCCTTCTTGCTTGGATTGTTCAATAATTTCCCTGAGCTCGCGAATCTCTTGGTCGGAAAGGCTTTGATCCGCCTGGTCGATGAGCGCGGTGACCGCCTGAATCGTGGAGCCTCCGAAAAAAGTTTTCACCAAATGGCGAATGGCGGAGCTTTTGGCCTTTTCCGGAGAGAGCGTGGAGGTGTAGACGAACTGGCGGCCATCCTTGCGGTGGACCAGATGTCCTTTCTCCTCCAGGATGCGCAACAACATGCGCACCGTGGAGTTGCTGGGCGAGCCGGGCAGGCGCTCCATAATGTCGTTGGCCGTGGCTTGGCCCAGCCCAAAAATGACATCCATCACCTGGCGTTCTCGGCGCGAAAGCTGCTGCAGGAGAGAGGCGTCTTGGATCTTGTTCTTGCGCTGACGTGGCATGGCGAACACCTTCTGTTAATTTTTACACATTTGAATCTAAGCTCCGGCGCGGACTTTGTCAATAGGAAATGTGTAAAAATTAACATTTTTTCAAAGGCCGCGCGGGCCGACGCCCGCTATTCGAGGACCTTCTTGATGGCCTGGCCCCAGTTAAAGCGTTGCGGGCCAAGGGTTCTGAGGCAGGGCTTGTGCGGATGACGACGCGAATGCGTGGCGCGGGATTATGGCGTGACGGGATTGGACGGCCATGGGGAACGGATATCTTTCCGCTGAGGGTGAAACTTTTTCCGGCCCGCCGGATCTCCTCTTTGGAATTTGCAAACAAGGAGATTCACACCATGATCGGGACAAACCCATCCTCCCATTCGCGGGAAAAAGAGATCCATCCCATGAAGGCATTGCCCTGGTTGGCGCTGGCGGCGGCCTGTTCCCTGACCCTCGCGTTGACCCTCGCGGCCCTTGCCTCCATGCAAAGTGGCGGGCCGGGAAAATTTTCTTTCTCTATCCTGGCCAAAACCACCAGGAGCGATGATTTGGGCGGCGCGTCACGCTTTCGGACCCATCTTTCCACGGACAAACCCATCTACCGCGAAGGCGAGCCGGTTTATGTTCGCGCGGTGCTGTTGGACCCGATCGATGGCCAACCCGCGCCGGATGGCCTGATGGGCAGGCTGGAGGTGCGCGGGCCCAAGGGCGATGTGCTGACCAAGGGCCAGGCCGCCACGGAAAAGGGCAGTATCGGATTCCGTTGGGACATTCCGCAGGGCCAGCCCGGCGGTCTGTATAAGGTCAGGGTGGACTATCCCATGGCGGGCGGCGGTTACAGCCCCGCGGAGCGTGAAATTGAAATCCGGGCCTACCGGCCGCCGCGGCTGAAGACCCAAATTACCTTCGTGCGCGAGGGTTATGGACCCGACGACCGCGTGCGGGCGACCTGCACGGTGGAACGGGCGGAGGGCGGCATCCCGAAAAACGCGCCCGTGAGCGTCATCGCCCGCGTGGACGGCGAGGAAGTCTTTCGAGGTAGTGCAAGCGTGGACCATGCTGGTTTCTGCCGGGCGGATTTTCCGCTGCCTCCGCGTATCGAACGGGGCGAGGGCAGTCTGCTATTCGTGATCGAGGATGGCGGCGTTACGGAAACCGCGGCAAAGACCATCCCCATCCTGCTGCAAAGCGTGGATGTGGCGTTTTATCCGGAGGGCGGCGACCTGATCGCGGGGCTGGAAAACCGGGTTTACATCGAGGCGCGCCTACCCAATGGCAAGCCGGCCGATCTGCATGGCGTGATCGTGGACGGGCGCGGCAGGCGCGTGACCGAGATCCGGACCGAGCACGAGGGACGCGGCAAGGCCCGGTTCACGCCAAGGGCTGGGGAAACTTACGCGTTGCGGATTACAAGTCCGTCGGGCATCGAGAAACAGCCGCCCCTGCCGATGGTTCGGAGCGAGGGCGCGGTGCTGCGCGCCTCCCAAAAGGTTTATGGCGCGGATGAACCCATCCGCGCGCTGGTCGGCGCCACCCGCGATGCGCGCTGGACATTGACCCTTTCCAAGTTGGAAAAAGAACTGGCCGCCAAAAGACTGGAAATCGCGGCGGGATCCTGGTCAAAAACGACCTTCCGCATACCCCGGCATGTTGATGGCGTTTTGAGGCTCACGGTGTGGGATGAGGAGGATCAACCCCTTGCTGAAAGGCTGATTTTCCGGCAACCCGCGCAACGGGTAAGGGTGGCCCTCTCCCTGGACAAAAAGCGGGGCGTGCCCGGCGGGGAAATGGCCCTGACCCTCACCACCACGAATGAAAAGGGCGAGCCCGTGGGCGCGATGGTCGGCCTGACCGTCAGCGATGATGCGGTGCGCGAACTCTTGGAAACACGCGAACATGCGCCGCGCCTGGACGCCATGGCCTACCTGGAGCCCGAGGTATTGGAACTCGCCGACGCGGCCGCCTACCTGGATGGAGGAAGGCTCGCCGATACCCGGCTGGATCTTCTGTTGGCGACCCAGGGCTGGCGCCGCTTCGCCTTTGCGGACTGGCAAACTTTCCTGGCCGAGCAGGGTGACGAGGCCCTTCGGGCGTTGGCCTTTCGACGCGAGCCAAACCCGATCAGCCGTGTGAAGAAGAACGACCGCAAGGGTTGGCTTCTGGGCGAGCGCGCCCGCGAAATCGTGGATGCTTTCAAAGTTGGCGCGGCAAAAGAGCCCCATCCGGCCGCATTCGCGCCCATGGCGCCGGCGAAGCCCGAGCCCCTCGAGGGCGCCGACAAAGGCGTGGCCGACATAGGCGTGGCCGACATAGGCGTGGAGGAGAAGCGCAAGGATGTGGCCTTCGACGACCGCGCGAACCAACCCAGACGTCAAATCGCCAATGGTTTGGTGCTCGCCAAGGAGGAAGCGGCGGTGGGGGAAATGGAGGAGTTGCTCATTCTGGCCGACCAGGACCTGGCCGGCTTCCAAAATCTTGCCTTCCGGCAATACGCCCATCCCCCGCGGCCGGGCCGAACGCCCAACGCGCGGGTCGACTTTACGGAAACTCTGTTCTGGGCGGCGGCCATAGAGACCGACGCCCGCACGGGCACGGCGCAAATACGCTTCGCGCTCAACGATGCGGTCACCAGCTTTCGCGTGATGGCCGACGCCTACACGGAAACGGGAGCATTGGGAATCGCGGACCAGGTGCTGGAATCGGTCAAACCTTTCTACGCCGAATCCAAGCCGCCACTCCACCTCACCATGGGCGATCGCGTTTGGATTCCCCTGAGTTTGGTCAACCAAACCGAAAACCCGCTGACGGGCCAATACCGCGCCCTACTGGACGGCCGGGAGGTGGCCGCGGCTTCCTTCCGTCTGAAGGCCCACGAACGCGGTCGCGAGGGCTTTCCCCTTCAAATCGCGGGCCTTCCGGGCGCACGGGAGTTGGTCATCGAGGTCGATGCCGGCGCCTTTGCCGACCGCGTGCCCCGTTCCTTTCAGGTGGAGCCGAGCGGTTTTCCCGTGGAACAAGCCTTCGGCGGCATTCTGGGTCCCGATCAGCCTCTCAGCTTTACCCTGGTGGTTCCCGAGCGGGTCACCAACAACAGCCTTTCCGTAAAGACCACGCTGTATCCCACGCCCCTGGCCAGCCTGACCGGCGCATTGGAGGCGCTGATCCGCGACCCTTACGGCTGTTTTGAGCAGACCTCCTCCACCAGTTATCCACTGGTAATGGCGCAGCAGTATTTCACCACCCATGCGAATGTGGACCCGAGCCTCATCGCGCGGAGCCGAGAGAAGTTGGACAAGGCCTATCAGCGGTTGACCGGCTTTGAATGCGACAAGAAGGGGTTTGAATGGTTTGGCGGTGATCCGGGCCACGAGGCGCTTACCGCTTACGGCCTGCTGCAATTCACGGATATGCGATCGGTGTTCGAGGTCGATACGGCCATGATCGCGCGTACCCGCGATTGGCTATTGAAGCGGCGGAACGGCAAGGGCGGCTTTGAACGCAATCCCCGCGCGCTGGACAGTTTCGGCGGCGCGCCGGCCGAAACCACGGACGCCTATATTACCTGGGCGCTGACCGAGAGTGGCGAAGTTGACCTGCGAACCGAATTGAATAGTTTGAGGGAAGTCGCGCGGGTCAGCGAGGACAGCTATATTTTGGCGTTGGCGGCCAATGCGCTGCATGCTTCTGGCGATCGCGCTGAGGGCATCCAAATCATGCAACGGCTGGGGGCCAAGCAAGTCGAATCGGGCCTGGTGGAGGGCGCGGCCACCAGCATTACGCGCAGCGGCGGTGAGAATCTGAGCATTGAAACCACGGCGCTCGCGCTGCTTGCCTGGATGCGGGAAGACCGTTTTGCCGCCAACGTGGAGCGCGGCATGCGCTACCTGGCCGAGAGCTGTAAGGCCGGCCGCTTCGGCGCCACCCAATCCACGGTGCTGGCCCTGCGCGCCATCATCGCCTACGATCGAGCCCATGCCAAACCCAAGGCGCCAGGCAGCGTGCAGTTGTTTCTGGAAGACGATCCGCTTGGCGCGCCCCTGGCTTTTGGCGACCAGACCCAAGGGACGCTCGACCTGCCCGACTTCAGCAGCCAATTGGGGCCAGGCCATCATCGGGTCCGGCTGGAGATGCGCGGCGGCGCGGCCATGCCGGTTTCCCTGAGCCTGCGGGCCAGAACCCCGCGGCCGGACTCCAGCGAGGCTTGCAAGCTGGAACACGCGGTCCGCCTCACGGAAACACGGCTGGCCGAGGGCGAGGCCACCGAGCTGATGGTGCGTATCACCAACCGCTCCGAAGAGGTGGTCCCCACGCCCGTGGCGATTCTCGGTCTTCCAGGAGGCCTGGAGCCGCGCCATGATCAGCTCAAGGAACTGGTGAAGGCCGGAACCTTGGACGCCTACGAGATCAAGGGCCGTGAGCTGATTTGCTATTGGCGTTACCTGCCGGCCGGCAAAACCCTTCGTTTTCCCATCAGTTGTATCGCCGCGGCGCCGGGAACCTACACGGCCCCCGCGAGCCGGGTATACGAGTACTACAACGACGAGCACAAGCATTGGTCCGCGGGGCCCCTGGCTCAGATCTCCTCCCGCTGAAAGCGTTGGGAGTCGCCGGAGGTTCCGGCGGCTCCCGGCGCTTTTTTGTACGATCCAAGCTTCCAGGACGTCCGGATGGCGGGGAATGAGATTGGGACTCCTCTGGAGGAAAGTTCCGTTTCAGCTATTGCCGGGTCTTTTGTAGGGCAAATGGTTTGGATATGGCTTTCGGGCTTTCAGGGTAGGAGCGATTCCCGTTTGGGCGTGGTAGAATGGGCCGCTTTAGAAGCGGAGGTGATGCCAAGCATGGAGTTGAGACAACCCGCCGCCGATGATTTCCATGTTCATTTGCGCAATGACGAGCGCACCCAAGCCGCTATCGAGGCCGTGACCCACGGCGGCGCATGGCGCGTGCTGGCCAGGCCCAATACCTTGCCGGCCATCACCACTGGCGCGGAAGCAGAATCCTATCGAGAAGACCTGCGCAAGCAGGGCGCGAGCTTTCCCCTGCTGACCACGATCAAACTGACGCCCTCCACGCGTGCGGAGGATATCGAGAGCGCCGCACGACACGGGGTCGTCGCGGTGAAGCAGTACCCCATGGGCGTGACCACGAATTCCGAGGATGGCGTGCGCGATGTGGCTTCGCTGTTTCCCATTTACGAACAAATCCAACAGCATGAATTGGTGCTCTCCCTGCATGGCGAGGTGCCCGGAACCTTTGTGATGGACGCGGAGGCGGCGTTTCTCGATTCCCTGAAGGCGATCCAGCGCAATTTTCCCCGTTTGCGCATCGTGCTAGAGCATGTGACCACCAAGGCCGCGGTCGACCTGGTGCGGGAGATGCCCGACCTGGTCGGCGCCACCATTACCGACCATCACCTGGCCATTACCCTGGACGATGTGGTGGGCGCCCGGGTGCGGCCCCATCATTTTTGTATGCCCGTGGCCAAAAGGCCCGAGGATCGCCGGGCCCTGAACGAGATCGTAAAATCCGGCCATCCCTCTTTTTTTTCCGGCACCGATTCCGCGCCGCATCTGGTTCAGGACAAGGAGTCGGCCTGCGGTTGCGCGGGTATTTTCAACGCTCCTTTCCACATGCAGTTCCTGGCCACCCATTTCCAGGAGCATGAGATGTTGCACCGGTTGGAGGACTTTACCTCGCGCTTCGGCGCGGATTTCTACGGTTTGTCCAGGAACGGGCGCGAGATCCTGCTCACTCCTGAAAAAGTTGTGGTGCCCGAGCGCTTCGGACCCATGGCGCCCTTCGCCGCTGGGAGGACCCTCGACTTTCGCCTCCATTGGCTCGATTGAAAATCGGATCCTGTTTCAGGCGAAAGCCGTGAGCAACAAGGCGAGGCTCCCGAGGGCCAAACAATAGAACCCGAACCAGAAGAAACGTTTTCCCCGCAACAGCCTCATCAGGAAGACAAGCGCGAAGAAACCGCTGAGCACGGCCGCGGTAAAACCCGCGCCATAGCTCAGCCACAGGCTGGCGGAAACCTCGGCGCCCCGGCCCAGGAGATCCACCAACACCAATAGCCCGGCGCCGCCGATTACCGGCACCACCATAAGGAAAGAAAATCGCGCGGCCGCCTCGCGCTCCAATCCGAGAAAAAGGCCGACCATAATGGTGGCGCCCGCGCGGGAGATTCCCGGTAGGATCGCCACCGCTTGCACGAGGCTCATGGCGATGACGGTGGGCCAGCCGATCCGGTTCAGGGGACGGGTCTCCCCGCGCAGCCGGAATCCCGCCAAAAGCGTCAGGCCCGTCAACATGAGAAAAACGCCAACCCAGCCCGGCTTGCCGTGGAGCCAGGCCACCGGGTCCTTGAGAAACAAACCGACCGCTACCGCGGGAAACATGGAGGCCAGCAGGTATAGGGGCAATTGTTTGGGAAGATCGTCTTGTGTTTTTCCCAGCAAAAGGGCGCCCAACCCCAGCCAGTCCCGATGGAAATAGGCCAGCACCGCGGCCAATGTAGCCAGGTGAACCAAAACGTCAAAGGCGAGATCCGGCTCGCTCAACCCGAACCAGGCGCCGAAAAGGGCGAGGTGCCCGGAGGAGGAGACGGGCAGAAACTCCGTCAACCCCTGCAAGATCCCCAACAAAATTGCCAATCCCCATGTCATGAACGGCCTCCGACGAGGGGACATTGTAGCGGGATGCGCGTTGAGCGGTCCAGCGATATCGGCATGGGATCTGGATAGGAGTATTGACCCCCGGCTTTGTTCTCCTAGGAGTTAGTCTCGTGGTTTCTCAATTCTGCGATTCAAATTAGAAATCTCAAAAATGTGAAATTTCTCAATTTTTGAGAAAAACGTTGGTCCGAAACGGAAGCGATTTCGAAAAGGAGGTAATCTCTTGTCAGGGCATGGGGTATAATGAGCCGGATTGCGATGAGTTCATGCGTCAACTTTGTGGCCGAAGGATGCTCGGCGGGGTGTTAGGCGAGCTCAAGAGCCGCTGTCGCCCCTGTTTTGCCGCAACGGGGCAGCCATTTTTCGGGAGTATCCATGGAGTTTCTTTACCTGGGCGCGAGTCGGGAACGGCATGAGCAGCTCAAAAAAGCCCTCAACCGGCTGGATCTCCGCCTGGAGCGGACGGACACCCCTGAATACGCCTTCTTCAAGGTAATTCACCGTGAAATCGATGCCGTGTTCCTGGATCTTACCGAGCCGGAAATGAATGGCGAGGAACTGATCAACGATATCGAGTCAATTGGCGAGGAAGTCGAGGTGGTGCTGATTTCCGATCCCCATATGCTCAACGGCTTCCATCCCGACCGGTTGCGTTTCTGCTTCGGCTACCTGACCCCGAACCTGGAGGCGGGCCATAACAGCATGGTTCTGCATCAGCTCACCGATCGGCTCAATCTCAAGTCCCGCTTGGAAATGCTGAAGAACAGCGCCACCGTGGACGGATTGACGCGGCTGCACAACCATGCCTATTTCCAGCAGCAATTGGAGCAGGAGATCCAAGATCATCGGCCGGGCAAAGAGCCCATTTCCCTGGTTATTTTCGACATCGACCATTTCAAGCACTATAACGACACCAACGGTCATCCCGCCGGGGACAAGGTTCTGGTCAAAGTCGCGGAGTTGTTGCAGAGCGCGGTGCGCAAGATCGATCTCACGGCCCGTTACGGCGGCGAGGAGTTTGTGATCGTGCTGCCCGGGGTCAAGCTCAAAACCGCTTTGATGGTTACCGAACGGTTACGGGCCAAAATCATGGACAGCAAGTTCGAATTCGGTCACCTCCAACCCATGGGTTTCGTGTCGGCGAGCTTCGGCGTGGCCACGCTGGATCACAACTATATTAAAGAAAAAACCGATCTCATCGGCTACGCGGACAAGGCGCTCTACAAGGCCAAGAGCTGCAAACGCAACTGTATTTGGTACTTCCACCACATCGACTACCACCACTTTCAGGCCTCGCTGTTGTAGGCGTTTTGGCGGTTATCCCCGGAAGGATGTGGGCCTCTTTCCTTCCTCCTATTTTGTAACAATCACTACCTTGGTTACCTTGTCCACGGGTGTTATCCGGCAATTTCTACCCACGACCGCCGCATTCCAGTTTCCCGCGGGTTCTCGGCCAAGTTCCCTTTCCCCTTGAAACCTCGCCCCCGCAATGCTCTAATTTCGGGACCGGCGCGCACGCGCCTTGAGATGCCGGCCCTGAATTCGCGTTCCGGATTCTACATGCGAGGAAGCTTCCCCTCATCTTGCACCGAAAAGAGGACATTTATTGAAGGCCCAAAACGCGCTTGATAAAGACCTGACCATTCCCGAGATTCTTCCGGTGATTCCGGTGCGGGAAACCACCATTTTCCCCTTCATCATTTTCCCGCTCTCCATCGCCCGCGAGGCTTGCCTGGCCGCGGTCGAGGCCGCCCTGGGCTCCAATCGGCTGCTGGTGCTCGTGGGTCAAAAGGATCAGGACGAGGAGAACCCCTCCGACAAGAGCCTCTACAACCTGGGCACCGTGGCCACCATTATGCGCATGCTCAAGTTGCCCGACGGCCGTATGCGCATTCTGGTCCAAGGCATCAGCCGCTGTCGAATCGAGTACTTCACCCGCAACGATCCCTACCGCGAGGCCAAGATCCACGTGCTCAATGATATCGACCGGCGCCAGAACAAGCTGGAGCAGGAAGCGCTGATGCGCAATGTCAAAGCCTTGCTGGAACGCAGCGCCTCGCTCGGCAAGTCGGTTTCTTCTGAGGTCTTGATCATTTCCGGCAACATGGAGGACGCCGGCCGCCTGGCCGACCTGGTGGCCAGTAACGTGGAGCTGAAACAGGAAGAGGGTCAGACCATCCTGGAAAGACTGGATGTATTCAAGCGGCTCAAACTGGTCAACGAAATCCTCACCCGCGAGCTCACCCTGCTGGAGATGCAGCAGCAGATCAACAGCCAAGCGCGGGGCGAAATGGACCGTTCCCAGCGCGATTATTACCTGCGCCAGCAGTTGAAGGTCATCCAGACCGAACTGGGCGAGGGCAGCGAGCTGCAGGACGAAATCGCCAATTACCGGGCCAAGCTCAAGGAGCTGGAAATTCCCGCGGAAGCGTTGGAAGAGATCGAAAAACAGATTCGGCGCTTGGAGAACATGCAGCCGGATACCGCGGAAACCGGACTGATCCGCACCTACCTGGACTGGATGACCGAACTTCCCTGGGGCAAGCTCACGCGGGATAATTTAGATCTGAAACACGCCAAGCGCACCCTGGAAAAGGACCATTACGGTTTGGAGGAGATCAAGGAGCGTATTCTCGAATTTCTCAGCGTGCGTAAGCTGAACCCCAACCTGAAGACGCCGATCCTGTGTTTCGTGGGCCCTCCCGGCGTGGGCAAGACCTCGTTGGGCCATTCCATCAGCCGCGCGCTGGGCCGCAAGTTCGTGCGCATCTCCGTGGGCGGCCTGCGCGACGAGGCGGAGATTCGCGGCCACCGCAAAACTTACGTGGG
>JBGTRP010000075.1:0-14708 GCA_041940685.1 Acanthopleuribacteraceae bacterium | reverse complement strand
GCGTGCATGGCTTCGCGCACGGTGTTGTTGCCGCGGAAAGCAAAGGATATATTGCTCACGCCGCCGCTCACATGGCAAAGCGGCATTTCGGCCCGAATCTGCCGGCAAGCCTCGATATAGTCCACCGCGTAACGGGCGTGTTCCTCGATGCCGGTGCCCACCGCGAAGACATTGGGGTCGAAGATGATGTCCTGCGGTGGAAACCCCACCCTGGCCGTCAATATTTGATAGGAACGGCGACAGATCTCCAGCTTGCGGGCGCAAGTATCCGCCTGACCCTTCTCATCGAAGGCCATCACCACCACGGCCGCCCCGTATTCCCGGATCTTGCGCGCCTTTTCGATGAAGTCCGCCTCCCCCTCCTTGAGGCTGATCGAGTTGACGATGCCCTTTCCCTGAAGACAGCGCAACCCCGCCTCGATGACCTCCCACTTGGAGGAGTCGACCATGATTGGGATACGGCTGATATCGGGCTCGGAGGCAATGAGATTGAGGAAGCGCACCATGGCCGCCTCCGAATCCAGCAGGCCCTCGTCCATATTGACATCCAGCACCTGAGCGCCACTTTCCACCTGCTGCCGCGCCACTTCCAGCGCATCCTCGTAGCGTTCTTCCTTGATCAAGCGGGCGAACTTGCGCGAGCCCGTGACATTGGTGCGCTCGCCGATGTTGACAAACAGCGAATCGGGCCGCACGGTCACGGGCTCCAGGCCGGAGAGGCGCAAGTAGGGCTCCGCTCCGGGGATGGCGCGAGGCCGACAACCGGCCACGGCGGCGGCAATCGCGCGAATATGCTCGGGTCCCGTGCCGCAGCAGCCGCCAACCATATTGAGAAAGCCGCCCTTCGCCAAGCCGTGGAGCGTGGCCGCCATCTTCTCCGGGGTTTCGTCGTATTCGCCGAACTCGTTGGGCAGGCCCGCGTTGGGATGGCAGCTCAGGGGAATATCGGCCACACGGGCGAGTTCCTCCACGTAGGGCCGCAACTGCTCCGCGCCCAGGGCGCAATTCAGCCCAACCGCCAACAAATTCATATGGCGGACCGAATACCAAAAGGCTTCCGGGGTTTGGCCCGAAAGCGTGCGCCCGCTGAGGTCGGTAATCGTGCCGGACACCATGACGGGCACATCCAATTTCAGTTCGTTCAAAGCCTCGGCAATGGCGAACAGGGCCGCCTTGGCGTTGAGAGTATCGAAGACGGTCTCCACCAGCAATACATCCGCGCCGCCCTCGATCAGGCCCAAGGCGGCCTCGCGATAGTTTTCGGCCATCTCCTCAAAGTTGACCTCGCGGTATCCGGGCCGGTTCACATCCGGGGAAATGGAGGATGTCTTGTTGGTGGGCCCCAGAGAGCCGAGCACGAAACGCGGTTTTTGCGGATTGGCCTCGCTAAATTGATCGGCCACCTCACGGGCCAGCCTCGCGCCCTCGCGGTTGATCTCGCGCACATGGGCCTGCATCCCGTAGTCGGCCATGGACACCGCCGTAGCCGTAAAAGTATTGGTGCCGATCAGGTCGGCCCCGGCCTCGCAATAGGCCTTGTGGATGGCCCGCAGCACATCCGGCCTGGTGAGGCACAACACGTCGTGGAAGCCCTTGAGGTCCTGGGGATGATCGGCAAAGCGCTCGCCGCGGTAATCGGCCTCGCCGAGCTTGTAGCTCTGCAGCATGGTTCCCATGGCGCCGTCGATCACCAAAATGCGTTCGGCCAGTTGGGCCTTCAACCATTGGCCGCGCTCATTGCGGTTGTTCATGAGAACCTCCCGGTGGCTTTCCATCTCGAAAAAGGTCAAAAAGGGGCGCGAAGGCCCGAGGTCCCGCCCTCCGCCAAGCCAAACACGATTCTACCTTTTTACGGGTGAGGAATGCTCACCTCTTTTTACACGATGTCAGGAGCGAGGCTCCGATTTTTGCTGTTGTTGCCCGCCAGCATGGGAGTTTCGCCCCAAAAGGCAAACCCCATGATTTTCCTCCTCTCCGCGGGGAGGGTCCGCCTTATTCATTGTAAGCCAGTTCAAAGCCGTTGGGTACCCAAGTCCGAATGGTTTGGCAGGTCTTCCGCGGGCGAAATTTATTTGACCATCGGCAAGGCGGATGTTAGGTATGGAGTCCATCATGGCCCCAATCGCTCGGAGGCAGGAGGGAAGCCGTGGCAAGGAGCTCGCTTTTGAAACGTCATTACCCCGAGGTCAGCGAACCGCGCTACCGCTATCTCAAGGCGTTCCAGTCCGACCGGTTGCGGCATGACTACGCGGACTTCAGCGAGGACCCACAAAACCGGGCCGCGGCATCGTTCTTCTTCGACCGGCTCTACAGCACCGAGGACACCACGGAACGCGACGCCTCCTTTAAAAGAATTCACGCCAATCTGAAGCGCTTCCTCGGCGGCGAGGTGGCCGAAAGCATGGCGAAACTGATCGAGCTGCAGGAAATCACCCTGGCGATGGACCACAAACTTCTGGAGGTATTAGCCGAGCAGGACGCGCCCACGGAGTTCGATGAGGCCGCCTACGAACGCGCCTACCGGCTAAGCGACAACTACGATTTGCGCTTGCGCCAAATCGAGTTGCTGGTGTTCACCAACCGCCTGGTCCACAAGATTTCGCACCGCTTCGGCATCGGCGTGGTGCTGATGGGACTGCGCAATGCCTGTCTGCTGCTCAGTGACACGCGTATGGTCGATTTCCTCATGGAGGGCTACCGGGCCTTCAAAAACCTCAAGAGCGTGGAGCCGCTGGTCGCGGCCATCCAAGAACGCGAGACCCAACGCCTCAACCGCATTTACCGGCGCTCGGAGAGCTGACCTAAGCACCCTCTCCCTTTCGTGAAATTCGGGCAATTCGTGGGTGGGGCTCTGTTGCCTAACCGCCTTGCATAAGTCAAATCTATTTCTGGGCGATTTCGTCCAAGAAAGGCAACCGCACCGACCAGAAATCATGGTTCCACAACAGCGCGGGATGCACCGCGAACAGGGCGCCGTCCTCGGCAAAGGCGAAGAAAGGAAGCTCGATTTGGTGGCCATCAGCCGCGCCGAAGGTTTCGCCCTCGGCAATAAAAATGGTGCGCGATTGAACGGCGCCCGATTGAGAGTGTACCTGGAAAAGGGTACCCTGCATCATGAGGTAAAGGCTGCCGCGAAAGGCTTTGAAATCCGAAACCAACACCTGCGCCTTGGTGAACCGTTCGTTGGGCTTAAAATCTCCCAGATAGGAGACGTATTGATCCGTCAGCGCGTGTTGCACCTGGAACTGGTTCACGACTTGGAAACGCTCGTCGTACACGGTCACCATGGGGAAAAACTTATGCGCCGCGTACCAAAGGCCGTCCTCAAAGCACCAAAGCGTGGCGTTGCGCGGCACCGCATCCTCTATCTCATTGCCGATCTCCAGTAGATCGCCCACGGGTATGGCCTCTCCACCGCCACGTGGATAGGCGAGGGCGAGGTGGCTAAAATCCTTTGCGGGAACCACCGCGTGCGTTTTGGAAAATGCGAACACGTTGGAGGTGGAATGAGTAGCCCTGGTGTTGTAGGACCCGAGGCGAAGGTAGGAAATAAAACGGCCATTTTCATAAAAGCGGATAAAACGCAAACCCCCATCGAGCGCGCTAATTCCTCCATGCGACACCGAGATGGCCAGCACGCCGTTCGCGCCGAATTCCGAGGGATGTTCACCCGTTCCACCCAGGGCCATCAGCATGCGCCCCTCCAGGTCGGTCACCAAAACCTGGGCGTCCCGCAAGCTTCTGAAATACAGCCGCTCGCCATCGCATTCCACCTGATGGATGGAGGAAAGATAGGTCGAGACGGCTCCCTTCTGGAAGTCCATCGGCCGCGGATAGGCGCGAAAGGTTCCTTCTTCAGGTGAGGGATTGAACAAAACAAGGAACCAGAGACTGGTAAACGTACACATGACCGTTCTCCTTTTCATTGAATGAAGGACTGATATCAAAAAATGGGTTGGATTGGGGTGCAATTCCGCGGTCACCTCCATTTCCCTGATGGCCTCCGCCGCCACTCTCCCGGTCCGGATGCAAAAGGAAAATTTCAATGGCGTTTCGGAATCGCACCCCGATGGCCGTGGCACCTAGGGAACGTACGGGCCGCCGTGGCCACCGCCTCCACCGGGGGGGCCACAGTAAATATGGATATCGCGGATGGGTTGGCCGTAAACGTTGAACTCACAGCAGGTAACCTCAGCGGCAGGACCGGCCCAACAATTGGTGGTATTGCCCGGAGCGGCGGTAATCGAGCAACTGATGGTGCCGCCAAATGGACAGTTGTAGCTGATGGAACAGCTATCGGCGAGGCTCATCGCGGGCCAGAGCGTGAGCAACAAGCCAAACAGAACGAGAGAAATTCTTAGCTTTTTCATGTTTCTATCCTTTATGTAGAAGTTGATTGGTGAAGGGTTTGGGGACGGATTGAGGGTTTCTGTTGAGAAGGAAGTCCACCCACCTCTTCCCGAGGCATGTGGATAGACGGAGCGAGACCTCGCGGGCTTCTTCAAAGCATCCGTTCGGTTCTCATTTGGGGCCCTTGATTCGCCAATGAGACTCAGGTTTTTTTAACTTTCTCGCGCGCGACAGGGCCACTAGCTGCAAGCGGGGGCAAACAAATATCCAGCTTGCGGCTTGGAGCTTGTCACTTGTTGCGGGGGCGGCGCGACCAGAACCTACAAGCCTGGATGGGCTAGGCGCCCCCGGCTAGGCGCCACCGGCTAGGCGCCCCCGGCTGGGCCGCCCCGCTAGAAATGGGGGTGATAGGGTGTGGGAAAGACCGGAGAAAACCTGTAGACGCCGGTGGGTTCCCGGGCGCCAATCTCAATAGCGCCATACCTTATCGAAACCGGGCGCAAGTGTCCGTTCAGCCCGAACCAAAGCCCGGACACCCCACCTACCAGTTCGCCGTTGGCGAAAATATCCACCCTTCCGTTGCGCAAGTGGGATTCATTGGGCCGCCACAACACCAGGATGTCCAGCTCGGTTTCCCCATGCGGGAAAGCTCTTCTCCCCACGAGCAGGGGAGCGTCGCGATGCATGCCCTTTCCACCCTCGCAAACACCCTCTACCGTGATCTGGCCTTCTTCGCCAATGGCAGAAAGGTTCCATATTAAGTTGATTCCGATCAGGGTTATGCCATTGGCCGCGACCAGTTCCAGCGTGCGGAACGAGCCACCGGCACCGAGATCCATGTCGGTTAGCCTGGCAATCATGTTCATTTTATGGGTACTCGAAACGCCGCCCAACAGAGACTCAACATAAAGTTCTAAATAATTGGGCTGATCCCATTGACCGATTTCGTATTCACACTCCTCTTCATTCATGTCATGGATATTGCCTACCATGGCGTTCCATCCAAGGATTTCGCAATCCGGTCCGGGTTTTTGAGCGGCGTACAAAGTTGCAAAACAAGCGAATAGTAAGAATTTGAAACCATTGGCGGTACTTTTCTTCATGAAAGTTCCTCTCCTAAGATCGTGGCGAATCTTTTATAAAATCTAATGCTTCTTCGGTATTCCATTCCGGTTCCTTGATGAAACAGGATCAGCCCTGGCCGATCTAAAACCAGACGCGCCAAGGGTTGAAAAAACGGATCAAAAATTTTTGATTATTGTGCCGATGATCGAAATTTTACAAAATCTTTCCACCCTTTCGAAAAGGATTCAGCGACCAGAAAGCGCGGACCCGGCGCCTCATTGCTCCAGCTCTTGTTTGAGCCAGGCGCGCGCAAATTGCCAATGACGCACCACGGTTGCTCGCCCGATCTCCAGCACCGAGGCAATCTCATCCTGGGTCAACCCGCCAAAATAGCGCAACTCACAGACCCGGGCCGCCGCGGCGTCCGCGGCCGCGAGTTTGCGCAACGCCTCGTCCAAAGCCAGCCAATCCTTGGATTTTGAGGGCGCCATCCTCGCCTCATCCAGTAAAACGGGCGAATCCTCGCCGCCCCGTTTTTGACGTCTTTTGGCGCGCGCGTGGTCCATGACCACTCTGCGAACGACACGCGCCGAGACTGCGAAAAAATGTTGGCGGTTCTGCCAAGAACTTTTCTGACCGAGAAGCTTGAGGTAGGCTTCGTGAATAATATCTACCGTTTGCAAAGAGAAATCTCCGGCCTGATCGCTGAGGATTCGCCCCACGATTTTGCGCAAATCAGGGTAAATCAGGTCGAAGAGCGCATCCCCGGCTTTTTCGTCTCCAGCCTTCCAAAAATTCAAAAGCGCGGTGATTTCTCTTGCATTGGCTTGTTTTCCATTCTCGTCCATGGATCTCTCTCAATACTTCATCTCACTTCAATCGACCGGACCATCACGCGCCAGGATCTCTACCGCCACCGCCTTAATGGTCTCGATCACACGAGCCCCAATGGCGTGAAAATGGAACGTCTACTTGAAAGTGTTAGGGTCATTGTATCCATTCACGATATTCAGGGCTATGGCCGGGGGATTTGAATTTTCATTATGTCAGATAGAATCAAGGGGAAGATCTCTGTTCTTGAAGTCAGCGGAGGTAAACGCTACCCAAACGGAGTATATGGGAACAGAAAAGAAGAGCTGCCGATCATGAACCCAGACAAGAGCTCTATGCAAAAGATTCGGGTCTTGTTCGAAAAGGCCATCGCCATTCCCAGGTCCGAAAGACCGGCATTTCTGGAAACCGCGGCTGTCGATGCCACCACCCGCCAAGTTCTGGACCGCATGATCCAGAAACATGAGGACAGCCTCACACTGCTCTCCGAGCGAGACCGCATTGCCATGCGGAAAGTACTGCTCGACTCCATGGACGAGGACTGGACAGGCAAACGGTTGGGCGCATACCAAATCGTTAAAAAGATTGATCAGGGCGGTATGGGTTCCATCTACCTGGCCGATCGCGCGGATGCGGAGTTCGACAAACGGGTGGCGGTCAAATTCATCAAGGGCGACCGGTTGGGAGAGCAAGCCTTGGAGCGGTTTCGCCGCGAAAGGCAGATCCTCGCCAAACTGCAGCATCCCTACATCGCCCGCCTCCTGGACGGCGGCACGGCTCCGGGCGGCAGCCTCTACCTGGTCATGGACCATATTCAGGGCGAGGCCATCACCATCTTTTGCGACCGCAAACGGTTGCCAGTACGAGAAAGGGTGCGGTTGGTGCGCGAGCTCTGTTCCGCGGTTCAGTACGCCCACCAAAACCTGGTGGTTCATCGCGATATCAAACCGGGCAATGTTCTGGTCAATGAACGGCTCGAACCGATCCTCCTGGATTTCGGAATTGCAAAGATATTGGGGAATGCTTCCCCCGAGCGCGAACACGAACTGGCGCCGACCCTAATCCTCTCCCCTTCCTATGCCAGCCCTGAACAGATATTCGCCAAACCCGTGACCACGGCCAGCGATATTTATTCTTTGGGTGTTCTGCTTTACGAGCTTTGCTGCGGGAAGCGCCCTTATGAAGCGGGAGGCCGAGACTTGGAAGGCTATCGGCAAATAATCCGGCAAACATCCCCGCCAGCCCCAAGCCATTGGTTCGCCAAGGTTCCGCTCCCGGGAAACCAAGACCGCGATGCGGCAAAGATCGCCGCCAATCGCGCAATCTCGGTGAAAGGTTTGAATCGATTGTTGCGGGGGGATTTAGACCAAATTATCGGCAAGGCCTTGCAGAAAGAACCGCAAAACCGCTATGCCACGGTGCAGCAATTTGCCGAGGATTTGGAGCGCTATTCGGCAGGACAAGTGGTCACGGCCAACCGCGGCAATTGGCTCTTCCGTTTCGGTAAGTTTGCCAGGCGAAATCGGCTTACGGTTACCGCGCTGGCGCTGCTTTTTCTTCTCAGTGCCGGTTTCTTAGTCCATACCCAAATTCAAAACGCCCGCATCGTTCATGAGCGGGACCGAGTACAAAACGCCTTTGACATGTTGCGCGGCTTTTTCAGAATCGTCGACCCCGAAGAAGTACAAGGAGAGGCCCTGACCGCTCTCGAGTTCCTAGAAATAAGCGGTCACCGCATGTCCACCGAGTTCACTGAATCTCCCGACCTTGCCGCCGACATGTACGTGGCGATTGGCGAGATCTATCTCAACCTGGGATTCCTCCACCTGGCGGAGCCACTGGTGGCGAAGGCCTTGGCCCTGAGAAAAGACCTCTTCGGCGAGAAAGACATTAGAACGGCCGAGTGTTTTCAGTTACTGGGGCTGCTCCGCTACTATCAAGGCGCTTACGAGCAGGCGGAGAAAGCTATTCTGAGCGCCCTCGCGGTTCGTCGGGAAAATAGCGAGCAGTTCCCCAACTCGGAAAGTTCGCTACTGCTGGGCCGAACCTATCGCGCCATGGGCCGCCGGAAGGATGCGCTGCCCTTTTTCGAAGAAGCCGTAAAAATCCTGCAAGTTGAGCCGAAAGCCAACCAAAAAGCCCTGGCCAATGCACGGATGGAAATGGGTTATACGCTCCTATTGATGCGCGAATTCGAGCGCGCCGAACCGCTCCTGCTGGAGGCTCTCCACATCATGGAAAGCCAGTATTCGGGCGCCCGTCCGTTGACCGCACGCATCCTGCGCGAGCTTGCCAATCTCCATTTGCGCAAGAGGCAACCCTTGCAGGCCCGGCCGTTTCTGGAAAAGTCCTTGGCCATGAACCGCAGATTGTATGGTCAGGAACACAAAACCATCGCGATCAACCTGCATGACCTGGGCCGCCTCCAGGCGAGGCTGGGTCATGTGGAAGAAGCCGAGGATCTCTATCTCGAAAGTTTGGAGATCAAGAGAAGGGTGCTGGGACCGTGGCACTCAGGCCTGGCCGGAACCCTGCTCAATCTGGCAAAATTGCAACAAAAGCGCGGGGCTCTTGAGCAATCCGAGGAACTGTTTCAGAAGGCCCGGGCGATTCATCTCCATTCCATGGGCGAGAACATCAACCTCGCATTTCAATATTGGGCATTTGGCTCACTGCTCATCGATCTAGGTCGTTTCCATGAAGCCGAGCAGGAGCTTTGCCGCGCGGTGGACCTCTTCCAGCGCTACTCATCCAAACCGGATCAGCGCGTGGCCCAAACGAAAACCGAGCTGGCTCGCTGCCTGGCGGCCATGGGTCGAACCCGGGAAGCGCGAGCACTGGCGGAGGCCGCCCTGCCACTGCTCCCCTCCAATTCGGATGAGGCCTCCCTGGCACGTAAAATACGCGAAGGGGTTTCAGAAAACTAAAGGCTGATCCGGTGTGGAAGTTGTTATTTCCCAGGCCGGGATGACCCGAATTCCAACCGCTGATTTTTTGCCGTTTGGGGTTGACAGCAAAAAGACAGATCATTATACTCAGCAAGCTGTTGAGTTTGATTGACGAGCGGGTGTAACTCAGTGGCTAGAGTGCAACCTTGCCAAGGTTGAAGTCGTGGGTTCAAATCCCATCACCCGCTCCATTCTCTCTTGTTGCAAACACGGGCCGCTTCAATTCTCCAGGCGGATGGCGGCAACAGTTTTGATAGGGCGACGTAGCCAAGTGGCTAAGGCAGAAGTCTGCAAAACTTCTATTCATCGGTTCGACTCCGATCGTCGCCTCCACCTCCCTCCGGCCTGAGTGGTGAAATCGGTAGACACACAGGACTTAAAATCCTGCGGGGTTTATCCCCCGTGCCGGTTCGAGTCCGGCCTCAGGCACCACTCCGGGTTTTTGTAAGCCCCATCAATTCAACATTTTGTTAATTGCAAAATCGCTTGGATCACAAACGGTCTCACGAATTTGGGGCGGATGAGGCTCGAAGCGGAAAGACAATCACTTTTGCCCTGGAAACCTCGGCGTGATCAAGCATCCGTTTACGGGTTTTGTGCAGTTTTTTATCAGGGATCGGATGAGCCTTCCATTTCGATCCCCGACTTTTCCATAGCGCTTTACCCACTTTGGGCCGAGGTTTTCTTTTCCTTTGGTTGAATTGCCTCCCAAAAAAGAGCCTGGATTCTGCATCGGAAAGACTTCGCGCGGGCGCCATCAACACGAGTTCCCATTGAGAAAAGGAGCTCCCGGCACATGGCGACATATCGCTTCTAAGTACTTGCTTAAGCTGTTGGTCGCCAATTTCTTGAAGAAGGTTCATGAACTTATGGCCAGCCACACAAGAAAGGCTAGGCTCGTTGGGCGGCTTTTTCAATCGCCCTGGCAAGGGCACCGTTTCGCTGTGATCCGATTAAAAGCGGTAGCTCGCCTTTTATTTCCAATTGGACCCCTTGGTTCCCCGAGGTGTTGAGGACCCGGCCCTTCTTCGATGTACGCTTCCCCCAACCGCCGTATTCCTTGATAGGACGGTAAGTTCTCGCATACGACTTTGTTATTTGGGAATAAGGTATGAAATCGGCTTTGAACGGTGAGAGACGAATATAAAGACCTTCGTCGCGGACTTCGGTGATAAGGCGGGCAACATGCATAAACCAAGCACCGGCCACCAAGAGACACAGACTGGCGCCTAAAATGACGAGCACGATGGGGAACTGGCCGATTTCATCCCTAATCACGAGGGGAATACCGATGGTAATTCCGATAGATGGCAGTAAGAGGAACAGGTTCCACTTGTAGCTGAACGACTGTTCTTCACGAAAATAGACTTTACCCATGGTTTTCCCTGATTCGGTATCTGCTAGCAGAGCTAAATCTAAACTTACTCTTTGATCTACTGAAATAGTAGCACCCTCTTTGCTCGAACCAGGCAAAAATCCAGGGCCCCATTCTATTTTTGGGAAAGTGCCGGTCACAGCAGCCTCCCGCCGACACATACGAACATCTTGGCGAATGAATTCGATTGAGGCGCCAGGTTATATGGCTTTTCCAAGACAACGGAGCCGGCAATTTCTGATTTCCTGCCAGGGGCCCCGGAGCCGGGGAATCGAGTTAATCAACAACTGGGACTCTCATGCCCTCTAGGGTTTGGGTATTTTGCTGGCCTGCTAATTGTGGATAGGGTTCTTGTAGAATTTTACTGAATGGGAATTAACCTTCCAGCAACCCATCCGTGGCCCGCAGCATGCAACTCCAGCCGTTCTCGGTTTGTTCCACGTAGTCGGCCCATTTGGCGTCCATTTCATGAACGATCGTGGCGAGGCATCCCTCGCCTTCCGGTTGGATCGTCAAGGTTACCTTGCCGGGGTCCGGCTCTTCGGACTCATCGGTAATCCACGTAAACACGATTTTATGCGGCCTTTCCAGCTCCAGATACGTCCCCCAGTGCCTTGCCTCGGCGCCATCACGCATATCCGTGAATAAGAACTTGCCGCCAATGTTCGGCTCGATCTCGATCTGGCGGATGTCCCCGGAAAGCCCCAAACTTTGCGCGGCCATCCTCATCCAAACGCGCACCTTCCCGGGGTCGAGCCATGCGTCGTAAACGCGTTCGGCTGACGCCTTGAAGCGGTGGGTAACTTTCACTTCTATTTTTTCGGTCACGCTAATCCTCCCGCGATTCTCGTTGGATCAAGTCCTCTCGCCGCAACATTTCGTCCATGGCCTGGAGACTCGATTGCCAGAACGCCCTTTGTTTGTTGATCCAATCCTGCACCTCGCGGAGCGGTTCCGGTCTGAACCGAAGCACATGCTCACGGCCGATTCTTCTTCTCCGCACCAGGCCCGCCCGCTCCAAAAACTTGATGTGCTTGGAAATCGCGTTGAGCGATACATCGAAGGGGGCCGCTAGCTCGGTGACGCGCGCCTCGCCCCGCGCGAGACGCCTGAGAATGGCGCGCCGTTTTGGGTCCGCGAGTGCGACCAGGATATCGTCCAGCTTATTTGCGGTTTGAGTTCGCATCTTTATTCAACCTCAGGGTTGAATATTAATTTACCTGGCCAAAGTTGTCAAGCCCGCGAAACACCCTCCCGACTCGTTGCCCAGTTCTCCGGCTTCTGGCCTGACGCAAGATGCGGAGATGCCGGATCCTCGGAGGTTGCCAGGAAGTCTCGCCATCCGATTCGCGGATAGCAACGCCGCGATCCTCAGGGGTTCCCCAAGGACCGCGGAAAAGTTGGAAAGTTCAATGACAAAGACCGCCAAAACAGGAAATCAGACGCGAGTAGGCCAAAATGGCGTATCATGTTTTCAATTCCATCTCATTTCCGGAGCGTGATATGCGGGCAACCCTGGCCAACCTCAGCGAGACGCCCAGGCGTTTGGGTTTCATCAACACCATCGGTCTTTTCACTTACGGACCCGGCTGCCTCGCCAGGTCGCTGGGCTCCATATTGATCCTGCTGGCAATTCTCGCGGGGCTGCGCGACTTATGGATCGAAAAAACAGCCTTTCGCAAAGCAAAAACGATCAAGGGAACCGTAACGGGCACCGATTACACCTCCTGGACATTCGGCGATCGGGAGCAGCAGGTCATCGGATTCCGTTTTGACCTGGACGGGCAACCCTTCGAGGGCTACTCCTACACCCTAAGCGGCAGTTGGCGGTTGGGGCAGGAGGTAGATATCGAATACAGCCCCGCCAACCCGGGCATTTCGCGAATTGCCGGCTTGGGCTACTCCCAACTTCGCTTTCTCGTTTATATCCCACTGATTCTGGCCCTGCTATTCGCGATCCCGGCCATATCCGGTACGGTGAAAGCCTATCGCTGGGGACGTTTGTTGGAGCGGGGAGCGGTAGCGGAGGCCGAACTCCTGGATCGCGAGTCGTTGCGGGGGAAAAAACCCACGGAGGCTCCCAATTTGAAATTCAGGTTTAGCGACGCCTCGGGCGGGACCCATGAGATCCAGACACACAACCAGACGAAGCTGCGCGCCAAGGGTGGAAAAATTGTTTTCTACAACCCGGCAAACCCGCAACGTTTTCTGTTCCTGGACCAGGCGCCCATGAAATTGAAACTGGCCGCTCCGGGAAAATGGGCGCCTACCGAGCAAAAGGGCCAAATTCTTGTCTGGTTTATGATTTCGTTCGGGCTCCTCTTTTGGGCCCTTTACCTGATCGTCAACCTTTGGAGATAAGGGGCCGGGGAGTTTTCGAACAGCAATCTGCCGGCCTCTTGGAAGACGAATCGAGGAAGGAACCGAGAGGGAAAATCAGCGCTTACTCACCAAGTAGGCGTAGCCGGAAAGCAGCCATCTCCTGACTATTGCGCACGAGGAGAAGATCGCCCACCAGGACCGGGTGATTCCAGGTTTTCCCATTGATTGCGGGAAATCGCGCGAGTTCGATAAACCTCTTCTGGGAAGCCTTTACCAGGGCCAGCTCGCCCTTCTCCGAAATCACCAGCAGCAGATCCTGGTCACGCAAAAGAAGGAGCTGCCCCTGGCCATAGCGGCCGCCTTTCCACTTGCGCTCGCCGTCTTCCAGGTCGATGCAAGCGAGGATTCTGCCGTCAAACCCAAAGGCATGACCTCGATGTAGCACAAAGTCGTTGAAGTTGGGCTTCAATCGCATCGAAGTCCAGCGCTCTTCCACCCGCCACCCGCCCGGATCTCGCATGACTGACAGGCGGCGCACGCCATGTCCTTCGCCGGCATTGATCAAAACCATGCCGTTGGCATTCACGGCCGGTTGCACCATGGGGCTACCTTTCCAGGAATGTTCCCACAGGACGGCGCCCGTGGCGGTTGCAACACTCGTTGCGCCGGCCCCGCTCAACAGCAGGATCTGTTCGGTTTCATGGATGGTCGCCAATTGTGGCGAGCTGTAGCTGTCGCCCCCCTTCGGACCGAACCAGTGGGGTTCCCCTGTAAGTAGATCGTAGGCGACAAGTTGACCGCCAGCCGCGAGAAGCGCCCTGTCATCCACGACCAGGGGCGAGCTCGCAAACCCCCAGATGGGGAGCTTGGCGCCGGTGTCGGAAACCAGGTTGCGCCGCCAAATCACCGCGCCGGTGGCTGCATCGAGCGCGTTCAGAATTCCAGTCGCACCCAGCGCGTACACACGGCCTTGGCTCAAAGCGGGCGTTGCGCGCGGCCCCGCGCCGCCCATGGACTCATAAAACCGGGCCGCATCGCGATGCACCCACACCGGCGCGCCGGTGGCCGCGTTGTAGCAGGCCACCCATTCTTCGTCACCACGCTGTTCCTGGGTGTAGAGGAGACCACCACCAACCGCGAAGGAGGACCAGCCCGGCCCGACCGGACGCCGCCAAAGCTCGACCGGGGCCGTGTCGGACCAGTCGGTCTCAATCCGGGCGCCGGGAATGACGGCGTTGCGATGGGGACCGCGAAAGCCCGGCCAACCGCGCTCGCGCTGCACGGAGTCCTCCGAGCCTGGAACCGGCAGATCTTGGATCGGCTCGTCTCCGGCCTGTTCCAAGAGCCGTTCCTCGGCCGTGGGGGACCAGCGCCAGGCAAACTTCGAAACATGATCGCCGGTCATGCCATCGGTCCGGATCAGGAGCCATCCGCCGCAAGCGAGAAATATCGTCAAAACCATGGTCAGGCGCCGTGGTCCGTTAGACAGATTTCGACTGACAGCCAGCCAAATCACAAAAGCGAGGAACAGGACAGGGAGCCCGTGGCCGAGGCACCACATGAGCCCCATCGACTCGTGGTTGAGCCGCCAGGTCGCCGCCAAGGCAAAAACCATCAAAAGAATGGCTCCCAAACGCTCGGCTCGTGGAACCCGGCTGAGGAATGCCCACCACAGGAGAAATCCGAATGAGCCGAGAAGACCACCCAAAAATGCGATTCGAAACCCCTCGAACCCGGGCACCCCCTGTGTCAGGCTAGTTGTCACCTTAAGATTTTTGATATGGAGACAACAGATGGCCTACTCGGTAGAATTTAAG
>JBGTRP010000074.1:0-14801 GCA_041940685.1 Acanthopleuribacteraceae bacterium | reverse complement strand
TTATAATGTATTTGTTAAAATTTATATAACAATTCTTATTTTTAAAATCAATTCAAAATTTGGCAAGTTTTTTACCTAACAAATTAATTAATTTTAATTATTCCAATTTATTCAAATATTCTTTCCTCCTCTATTTTTGCAAAATTGCCAATATGGTTAAACCTAAACCTATTACCGATATTTGCTCAATTAATTATACTATTATTAACGCTTATTTCTCTTTCTTCTTGTTTTTCGTTTTCTTCGTCGTTTTGTTTTTTTCCTTTTACGTGATTTTCTTTGGTTCAAGCAGCTATCTTAGAGGAGCTTTGAGATGAAGCGATACTTCTTGGGTGCATTGCTGGTGATTTCCCTCGTGTTAATTGCCAGGGCCCAAAAGCCAGAAAACCCTCCCTCAAAATTAAACAACGTAAAAGGCAAAGCGCCCATCCAACGAAGCATCCACCTCCTTGACCGCGATATGACCCCCTACGCCAAGGCGGACAGCGCGACCAGGGGCGGCGGTCCCACGGGTCCGATCCCCATCTTTTATCCCGGCGGCTCTCCCGGGGCGATAGCGGCCGGAGCGCCCGCCGCGGGCGCCTTTCCCGGAACCGGACTCGGCGGTTTTTTCGGAAACCTTTTCCCTCCGGGTGCCTATCCGACTCCCTTTTTGACCGGTGGGACAGCAACTGGGTTCGTCATTACCGGCGTTTACGCCTGGCATTCGCCTTTTACCGCGGGCGGCGGTCCGGGTGGCTCCACCTCGCGGATGCTGGTTGCGGCCGCGGCCGGAGTGCCGACCACGCCTTTCGCCGTGGTGCCCACGGGCGGGTTTGCGACCGCTTTCGTCTCCGCGGGCCTGCCCGGCCCCACGGGTGTCGTGGGTGGACCCGGGGCGGTTCCCATGCCGGGCCTTCCCATCGGCACCGGTTTCCCCGCGGTATTTTGCGGCATGCTGATCGGAGGCCCCGCGTTTGTGACCGCTTGGGCGGGGAATGGCCTGGGCGCGAGCTTGCCCCCATTCACGGCCCCTCCCTTGCGGGTCGGTTTCTTCCCGCCGTTTTTTACACCCGCGTTTGTGCTCTCCGCGGTCCCCGCTCCACCGGCAAACTACATTGCCGGCTGTTTCGCGGCGGGGGCAACCACGCCGGTTGAGCTCCAGTCATACAGTATCGAATAATCCAGGCCTAAATATTTGGCCAAAATTAACGAATGAGCCACGGAGGCGCATTTGCGCTTCCGCGGCTCGTTTTCTATTGGGGATGCCAAAGACAGGATGGGGACCCCCAAGCCGCCTGGATTGTGTGCGGAATTTTGCCGCATGTAAATATTCAATAAGTACTATTCTATTGGATTTTTGGTGAATTTTAGGTCGTCGTGTAATCTCTTCGGTGGTTTTGGCGCCACAAACTAATGGGGTGACGATTATCACCATTTGCATGGGTTTGAGGGCTCAAAAACTAGGTTGAAGGGTGCGCAATAATATTGTTTTTTAGCCCATCTTAGACCTTTGGATAGGGATTTTGCATTCTGGTTTTGAACGGTGGCGGGTGATTGGCAAAACCCCATATCCCTTGACAGGCGCTTAATTGGAAAGCTAAGAAAGCAAGCCGCTTGGATGGGTTGGGTCCTCGTTGACATAGCATTATTAGTAGTTGGCTTTAGGCATTTTTTGCCGGCAGTATGAATGTGTTCTAGCATCAACTCAGGCAGAGGAGACTTGTTTTTAAGGCTATTTTGGGTCTATGATGAGAAAAGTTTACTTAAAAACGGGTAGGTTGATAATAGTACTCTAATATCTTGACTTTCTATGACGCTCCATTTTATGCTTGAGCTACAAGTGTGATCTGCGAGTACGTCTGGTCTTCGAGGAGCAATACATGAGCTTCCATATGATGCGTCGGGGAATGGTAATGATTTGGGTTGCTTTCGGGTTTGTGGCTGGATTTGCCCAAACCCCGGTGGCCGAGCATTGGTCGCCCTACGACTATCCCAAGGAGATTCCTGAGGGAACCCAGTACCATATCATCGTGGACGGGGATACGCTTTGGGATCTGGCTGGCCGTTACCTCAACGATCCGCTTCTTTGGCCGCAGCTCTACCAGGCTAACGCCTATATCTTGGACCCCGATCTCATCTACCCCGGCGACCCTATTTTCCTGGTGATGAGCGGAGTGGTCGTGGACGAGGGCAGCATTGCCGAAGATTTGGGTGAAGGCGAGGGCGTGACCTCCGGCGAGTTCACCGACTTGGAGGATGCCGATGCGGGCGAGGCCGGCGTAAGAGCGGATGATTTCGAAACGGTCGGCGATGTTTCCGAGGTAACCAGCTTCGATGGAGACGCCGCGGAGTTTGTCATCCTTCCGGCCGGTGATCGCAACGACATGGAATGCTCGACCTACCTCTACCCGGTCTCCTCCCAATCGGAAACCTTGCCTTTTGATTTCTTTGTGGCCGGTGGCGAGAACAAGTTACTGGTTTCCTTCGGCGAAGGCGATATCGTGTACCTTAACAAGGGGCGGGAGCATGGCATAAACCCCGGGGATGTTTACAGCGCGCGCCGGCTTCTGGACAAGGTTTACGATCCCGAGTCGCCCAGAAAAACCAAATTCCTCGGGTACGCGATCGATCAAGTCGGGAAAATTAAAATCCTGGCCGTTCAAGCCAAGGGTTGTACCGGGTTCATTATCGATTCCTGTCAGGAGATTCGAGTCGACGATTTTCTGGTTCCCTTCGAGCAAGAGCCCATTCCCTTGATCACCGAGCTACCCGTGGTGAATCGCTATGAGGAGTTCGGCAAGGACGGCGCGGGCTCGATCGTCTTGTCCGAGGATGGAATTTACGCCATCGGAAAAGGGCATCTCACCAATATCAATTTGGGTATCGAGAATAATGTCGCGCCCGGCGATCTTTTCATCATCTATCGGCCCAATCCCGCCAATAACGAAAAGAAAAATATGACGCTTCCCGATATTTATCTGGGACATGGCGTCGCCTTGAGAACGGGCGTGCGCAGCACGGTCATGAAGATCATTGAAAGTTTTACCGATATTCATGTCGGCGACCGGGTGGTTTCCCTGACCGGCAGCGGTTTCTAGTCTGGAGCCCGCCCAGCCGGGGACGCACAGCCGGTAGAAAGCGGCCTGTCGGTATCCCTCAAAAGGCAGAGATCAGGGGACAGAAATCAGAAGGCGCAACTTTTTCCTGCCGCAATCTGGATTCTGCTCTTGGAAGGCTGGCGCCTTGCCGTTCGAAAACACCACAAAGAGTAAAAGCTTTGGCTGCCATGGCGGCCAGCGGGCGGGCCTTACTTTCGGGACTCCGAGGGTGGATGGCGACCCCCATTCCGCGACCAAAAATCCTTGCGGGTCAACCGATTCGAACTCGAAAACCGAGCCATGGTGAGAAATCGGCGGGCTCCGTTTCGCCCGCGTTCGGCCTGATGGCCTCTTTCCCGGGCGGGGATCTGCATCCGCGAACGACGGGATCTTGGGGCGGCGCGACGCCACTTGGGGAAGCGCTGATAGCATAAAGCCTTGATTCGCCTCGCGGCGGCTCTCGGCTTTCCTTGACAGCCGGAAAAATCTATCAATATAATCCGGTGTTTCGCTATTTGTCCGGTGGGGATTCCGTCATGGATGATGTAATCGTAATCATGTTATCGGTTGGCTCGGAGCAGCAGGCCATTACCATCGCCGAGGAACTGATCCAGCAGGAGCTGATAGCCTGTGTCAATATTCTCCCCACGATGCGGTCGATTTATCGATTTAAAGGCAAAATTTTTGATGATGAAGAGAATCTGCTGCTGATCAAGACCTCCAAGCACCTATTCGAGCAGGTCAGCGCGGTGATCTCCCAAATGCATACTTATGAGGTGCCGGAGATCATCGGCGTTCGCGTGGACAGGTGTAAGGATAATTTTCGCGCGTGGATTGAGCAGAGCGTTTTTGACGGGAAAAGTGAGGACCCCAAAACCTGAGCGCCCAATTCTATGGGGCCCGTTTCGATTTGGGAGTGGAAACCGTTGGTTTCCCAAATCCAGAACTTACTGGAATCGCTGTTCCCTTCTGGATGGGAATGGAGAGCGGGGATAGGCGAGGGGAAATGCGAGGGATAACATGAACGGGCCGACACAGCTTACTTTAATGCGAATCGCCCTGATTCCCTTGATCATCATTTTCAACTACCTGGACCCTCCCTGGAATACCTGGGTTTCTCTCGCGGTATTTCTCACGGCCTCGCTGACTGACTTCGTAGATGGTTTCCTGGCAAGGAAAAACAATCAGGTAACCACCCTCGGCAAGTTATTGGACCCGCTCGCCGATAAGTTGTTGGTTTTGACGGCATTTTTGGTGATCCTTGAACGACAATTCATTCCCGCCTGGATTGTGATTCTCATGATCGGCCGTGAAATGGGGATTACCGGTTTGCGGGCTTTCCTGGCCGCGGAGCGCATCGTATTATCCGCGGGAAGGATCGGGAAATGGAAAATGGCGCTGCAGGTTGTCGCGCTTTCCTTTCTGTTCGTGGGCGCCGAGTCGATGTATTTTCACAGAATCGGGATCTTAACCGTTTACATCGCCTTGCTTTTTTCATTAATATCCGCCTACTTTTATGTCAGTAAGTTTTGGCGGCTGTTGGGGGAGAAAATCATGGCCGAACAAAGTCAAAAGGGAAAATAATCCGAAGGAAGGGAACACTCGCGCATGCGGCATCACCGATCGGTTAAAAAAGTTTTTTTTACGGGTCTTTTTGTACTGATTCCCCTTGGCGTCACCTACTGGTTGCTCCAGTTTCTGATCCGAAAGACGCAGCGTGTTGCGCGTCCGCTGGTGGAAAACCTACTGCACTTTTTCGCCGGTGAAAATTCCTCCGTGGTTCCCGAATGGGTGATCACATTTATTTCCGTAATCGTCGTTCTCACGGCTATTCTACTCATCGGGTGGCTGGCAAATTTCTACCTGGGTAGAAAGTTTTTGAGCCTGATGGATACCACCATGCTGAAGCTACCCGTGGTGCGCAATATTTACGGCGGCACCAAGCAGATCATTGACGCATTTGCCATGCAGCGTTCGCCGGGTTCCTTTAAGAAGGTGGCGCTGCTGGAATATCCGCGGGCGGGCTGTTGGGCCCTGGGATTTGTCACCAACGAAAACGTGGAGCGTTCCAAGGAAATTTTTGGACGGGAAATGGCCGCGGTGTTTCTGCCCAGCACCCCAAACCCGACCACCGGATTTCTGCTCTATTTGGATCCCTTCGACCTCTACCTGGTCGATCTGGATGTAGAAGAGGCGGTCAAGCTCATCGTCAGCGCGGGTCTGGTGTTGCCTCCCGTTGACAAGAAACCGCCGCGCACCCTGGGTGAAGTCTTAAAACTTAGCCAAGAAGAGAAAGAGGGCCATCCCCTCATGGGAGAAACGCCCTAATGAGAAGGCGAGTCGTCTAACCGGCGCGGGTAGACCGAAAATGGGCTGTGCCGTCCCCCTGGAGGCAAGATTCCTGGCGCCAGGTTCGAAAAGGGAATCTTTGATCTCCTACATCCGGAATCCTGGCACTGGCATCTGCTCCGATCGTTCCAAAACCCAAATAACCGAAAACAATTGGCGCGCTAAAGTGGCTGCCTAGTGAGCGGGTTCATCTTCCTCAGTTAGAGGCGCCGTTTTTTTGTCGCCCTGCATAAAGTTGAGGATGACCAGCGGCCAAACGCCCAGGTGGATGGCGAGATCCGCTGTATTGAAGATGTAATGCCAATAGGGGATGCCCCTGACTTCTATAAAGTCAATCACGGAGCCATAGACAACCCGATCCATGATATTGCTGAGTCCCCCGCCCACGATCAGGCCATAACAAACGTATTCATAGCGCCGCACATCCTCGGCAATATAGGCGTAGAGCGCGATAAAGGCTAAAAACACCAGGGATACGATGGAGAAAATCCAGCCTTTTCCCTGTAGGATGCCGAAGATTCCGCCCTCGTTGCGCACATGGGTGAAGTAGAGAAAGGAGGTGATTTCCATGGACCGGCCTTGGCCCAACTCGCCGTTGATGAGGTAGCCGCAAAGCTGGGAGAAACCCAATGAAAGAAAAAGAATAAAAAGGAATAGGCGAAAGCCCCTTGAGTTGTCAATGTACAACGGTTCCCCCCTTGGCTTTTGGTTGTACCTGAATTTCGTAGACATGGGAATAATGTTTCCCGGTCACAAAAATGCGGTTGTTTTCCGCGTCATAGGCGATGCCGTTGAGCACATCCTCGCGGCCATGGCGGTCTTTTGGCGCCAGGATGCCATTGAGATCGATACGCCCTAAAACCCTGCCGTCTTTCGGTGAGATCCGGACAATGTCGAAAGTTTGATACACATTTGCCCAGATCTCGCCATTGATGAACTCTAACTCGTTTAATCGATTCACGGCCTCGCCGTCCTCCATGACCTCGATCGTCCGTTGAACCTTGAAGCTGACCGGTTCCCGGAAATAGAGGCGATGGCTGCCGTCGCTCATAATGTAGTTTGAACCGTCATGAGTCAAGCCCCAACCCTCGCCCTCGTAGAAGAACATTCGCAACAGCTCCAGGGAATTGCTGTCATAAACGAATGCGCGCTTCGATTTCCATGTTAATTGAACCAAAACGCCCTTGAAATAGGTTAAACCTTCCGCAAAAAACTGCTGGTTCAAAAGACGTTGCTCCAAAATTTGCCCGCTGGCGGGATCGACCTTTCGCAGAGAAGAGCTCCCATACTGGCCAGTGCTCTCGTAAAAATACCCATTGAGAAAGATCAAACCCTGAGTATAGGCCCTCATATCATGAGGCGTTTTGGCGATCAGTTTGTAGGTTTCCGATGCGGAACCAGCGGTCATGCGGGGCAGGAAAAACCAGATGAGCGCCGCCGCGGTCAGCACCGAAATACCCAACTGCAGGGGGCGACTGTTGCCGCGCGGGGCGTCTCCGGCTGTAGTTTTTTTGGAGTGCTTGCGTTTCTTTTTTGCCATGCTGATGAGGTCCTGATCACACCGAAAAACGGTTCTAAGGCCTAAAGCTCGCAACCGGTAGCCTACCAGATGTTGCGGGTTCCCGGTAGCCCAACCTGCAAATCCAGCGACCTTACCAAAGCCGTTCGATGGAGGGATATGGCGCGCGGGCCAAGGCTTTTACCGCGAGGCCCCATTCCATGTTCAACGCTACTCTTTTTGTGGGTTTAGGGGGAACAGATCGCGAAGCTTCACTCGTTTGGGCGGCCCGGGCGCGAGCCGCCTTTGGCATTGTGCCAGGTTGGCCTCGGTTTCTCCCAGAGTCCAGCAGTCATGCTCGGCCAGGCCGGTGATGTCGGGCCCCTCTTGGTTGAGAGGACAAATGTCGCGGTATTCCACTAACTCGTTCTTTTCGCCATTTTCCAGCCAGCGTAGGGGAAGTCCCTGGGTGCGGCAAACATAGGGGCGGTGGGCATAAATTCGGCAGGCGCCTCGGTCGTCGAGAAATGCACAGGCGCCCCTGGGATGTGGCCGCTGGGTTTCCAAAACATCGCGGCAATGTTTCTGAATGCGCCGCGCTTCCACCTCGAAAACGCTGAGGTCGTCCACACAACATCCGCTACAGCCCCGTCCACAGTTCAGCCGGTCGCGGTGAACAGCGTGAAGCCGGGCCGCCTCCACATCGACCTGCCCGTGGATTTTTAGCAAATCCAGGTCCGCTTCCAGGCCGGCGCTCTGGCCCTCTGAGTGAGCGGGTTTGCGCATGGGTGTGGCTCCTGTAGAATCGGGGGTGGGGGTTCTTCATTCAGCCGATATTCAGCGGGTGGGCGCCAGTCGTCTGCCCGCGTTGGTCGATCTTTATCAACTTGTTCCAATTCTAGCGCGTATGTTAGTTACATCCCAGAGTTGTCGCTTAGAAAGAAAAGCGGGTAGGAACCATATTGAACGGCGTGGACCAAAGGAAAGCCCTTCTCAGCCTGAAAGCGAACGGGTTTCGTTTTCTGTTCTCGCTTCTGGCTCTGTCCCTGATGGTTTTGGTGGTCAAGAATGCCGACTATCTGGTCAACACCGGAACGGATGAAAACCGTTTCCGCGCGTCCAAGAGTGGACTTTATATTCACAGGAATATTCGGGCCTTGCGAGGCACACGGGAAGCGCGGCGTTACCTGAATCTGGGAGAGCGGGAGATCCAGGGTCCCCGCAAAGGGGACCTTCTCACACAAATTGAAGGGCAATGGGTGACCACGGCCTCGGAAGCGGAAGCGGCGCTAAATCGGGTGGCGGGTCGGAACACCATTCGAATCACGATCCAGCGGCCCACGCGCGATAACTACATGCTGAAATTTGAAATGGACGCGGACTCGCTTAGCGGCAGCTTCTTCTGGGAGATTCCTCCGACGGTCCACGTGTTCTATGTTCCTCCCGGAGGCGCATCCGACCGGGCCGGGATGAAGGAAGGCGATCTGATTCATCAAATCAACGGCAAGACATTCACCAGCGGGGAAGAGGCGGACCAATTGGTGAAAAGTACGCTCCGGGGACAAACCGTGGATTACGGCATTATCCGCGCCGGCGAGTTTCTGATTCTAAAGGTGACCATGGCGCGGCTCACCATTCCTTTCGCCCTGATCGTTTATCTTCTGGTCGGTGCGTTATTTCTGGCCACCGGCGCCTTCTTGGCATTGGTGCGCCCCAACCTCCGGGAGGCGCGACTTTTAGGGTTGGGGATCTTTTTGCTGGGCGTTTCCTTCGTGTTGTTCGAGAATCGCTCCGACGCCCAATCCCAGCTTTTCCCCGTAGCTTTCCGCCAACTGAGTCTGGCATTGCTCTACCTCGGACTGGCGTTTTTGTTGCACGCCAGTTATTACTTTCCACGCGAGCGCCCCAAGCTCCTGGCCATGGGCTGGCCGCGTTACAGCTCTTATCCCATCGCGGGGGCGGCCTCGCTTTGGGCCTGGCTCGCCGGTTCCGTGGCCCTGGCGCCCGGCGTGGCCCTGCTGATCACGCCACACTTTGCATTGCGCTTCTGGTTCCGCAAGGCGAAAACCCGGGAGCAGCGCAATTTTGAACGTTATATCCTTGCGGCGACCTTCTTCTTACTGGTTACGGTCGTGATCTGGTATGGCCTGGAGGAACGTCTTAACTACAACGCCGGACTCCTGTTGCGTGCGATTCCAGCCCTGCTGTTTCTACTGGCCTACCTGTATACCATCAACCGTTTTCGTTTGTTGGGCATCCAGGTCCGGCGCGGTATCCAATACACGCTGACATCCCTGCTCTGGGGCGTCTTTCTTACCGGGCTGTTCATCTATGGTTTGAGTTTTCTCGCGAGCTCGAGCTGGCGCCTGGTCAACATCCGTTTGACCCCCCGCAATATCGAATTTCTCCAACGCCCGGTCGACCCGCGGAAACGCGCCCAAAATGAAAAGATCCTGGCCATGTTGCTGGCGCTGGCCATGGGGTTTGGGTTTTTGAAGCTGGGCCGCTTCGGATTGCATTTGTTGCGCCGCAAATTCCACCGCACCACCTACGACTACCACAAGACCTCCAAGGAGTTGACAGAGCTCTTGAGCGCACGGCTAAAAATAGAGGATCTTGCCGGCGGCATTATTACCAAGTTGGCCCAGCTCATGATGCTCAAACGGGTAGGCATCGTGATTTTCCGGGATGGGCGGGAGGTGTGCTGCTCCGATGCTCGGGGGTTCTCCGCGGATGTGCTTGCGCGCTTCTGCGCCCAACAAGGCCGCCAACTCGCCGAGACCTTACGGAGTTTCCGTTCCGAGTTGCGGGTAGAGTATTTGGATGTCGAGCTCAAGGAACCCCTGTTGCGGGAAGAACTCAAGTACCTCGCGCCTATTCGATCCGAGGACCAACTGATCGGTTGCCTGCTGGCGGGGGAAAAGCTTGCCGAGGTAACATTCAAGCAACGGGACTTTGCCTTCCTCTCCGCGACGGCCCGTCAGGCGGCGGTGGCCATTGAAAACGCTTTTCTATACGAACGCCTGGCCAGCCAAGAACGGATCCGGCATGAATTGAGTCTTGCCCGCCAGATTCAGCTCTCCTCTCTGCCCCAAACCCAACCCCAAATCCTGGGGCTCGATATCGCGGGCGCCTCGCGGCCGGCCTTCGAGGTGGGTGGAGACTATTACGCTTATTTTTACGAAAATAGCGAGGACCTCCTACTCATCGTCGGGGACGTGAGTGGGAAGGGCACCTCGGCCGCGCTCTACATGTCGAAAATCCAGGGAATATTCAGCACCCTTTTTCAGCCCGAACTGGGCCCCAAAGCGCATTTCCTCAAGGCCAATCCGATTTTATACCGGGAAATGGACCGCAGATCTTTCGTTACCGCCATCGGCGCGCGGTTTCAGACGCGGAAGCGCATACTCAGTCTTGCCCGCGCGGGCCATATTCCACTGCTTGCCTATCGCGCACGGACGAGAGAGGTCAGGGTTTACCAACCCAAGGGTTTGGGTCTGGGAATTGAAAACCGGGGCGTATTTCACGCTGTTTTGGAAGAAATCCAAATTGGCTACGAAACCGATGATGTGTTTTTGTTCATGACCGATGGGTTGAGCGAGACGTTTAACGCGGAACAGGAACCATTCGGCGAGCAACGAACCCTGGAGATTTTGGCCGAGCACGCGCATTTGAGCGCTTTGGAAATCCGCGATGCCGTGCTTTCCAAGAACGCCGCGTTTGCCGCGGGAACGGTTCAACAGGACGATCTGACCCTGGTTGTAGTCAAGGTGGGGGCGAATGGTTCCCCCGAAGCTCCTGTCGGAATTTCCTCAAACGAGAGTGTCGGACGCTGTCCTTGAGCGGGTCCGGTTCGGCTATAATAGCGGGGGATTTTTCCCGGTCGTCTTTTGCCAGATCTCGATGGCGAAAGATCTCGGAAAAATGGCCAACATTCTGCCGGAGGTAGTGATGAGCGCGGTTCGTTTGACCCAATTCGCCAAAACCGCGGGTTGAGCGGGTAAGATTCCGCCCAAGGTCTTGGGTGAAATTTTTTCCGCCATCCCCGCGATGGAGCATCCGAACTTATTGGTGGGGCTCGGTTTTAGCGACGACGGCGCCGTTTACCGAGTCAACGGGACAACCGCGCTCGTGCAAACCGTGGATTTTTTCTCTCCAATCGTGGACGACCCCCGCGATTTCGGCGCGATTGCCGCGGCGAACGCGCTCTCCGATGTTTACGCCATGGGCGGCAGACCCGTAACCGCTCTGAGCTTGATCTGTTTTCCCTACAGGGATCTGGAGCATGAGATCCTTAGGAGCATAGTTCGCGGCGGGGCGGAGAAAATCGCGGAAAGCGGCGCTCTGGTGGTGGGGGGGCATTCGGTTGCCGATGCCGAGATCAAGTTTGGATACGCCGTGACCGGGGTTGTCGATCCCGAGCAGGTTTGGTCCAACCATACGCCGCGCGTAGGCGACGCACTGGTGCTCACCAAGCCGTTGGGCATCGGATTGATCGCCACGGCGGTCAGGCGCGACAAGCTTCCGGCCTCGTCAATGGCTGAGCCGATCGCCGAGATGAGGCGATTGAACCGCGAGGCAGTCCATGCCGCGGCTGGTTTGGACATCCACGCGGCTACCGATGTTACCGGCTTCGGCCTTTTGGGCCATCTTTGCGAGATGTTGAGACCCAAGGGTCTGGGCGCGCGCCTGCGGGTGGGCGCGCTGAATGCCTTCGAGGGGGTGTTGGAAGCGGTGCGCCAGGGCGCGGTAACCGCCGCCCATAAGACGAACCGCGATTATGTGGAAGACTTTCCCATCCAGCCCCGGACGGCTTTCGAAGCGCACCAGCATCTATTGTTCGACCCACAGACCAGTGGCGGGTTGCTGTTCGCACTGGATCATGGTCATGCGGAAACCTTGATGGACCGGCTGATCGAGGCGGGTCATAAACCATCCATGGTGGGCGAGGTGATCGGGACCAAGGAAATCCAATGCGTCTGAGCGTTTTCCACGTTGCGAGGCACGCGCGCGCTAAATTGGGTCCGGGCCTCCCATGAATGGGGTTGGATGGTCTTTGACCCTGGGTTTGGCGGTCGGCTGCGTGTACCTCGTCTGGCGCATTTTCACGCTGGTTCGCATTCGCGAAAAAGATCAACGCCGCTTTTTCGCTTTTTGGCTTTGGCTGCCCGTCTGGTTTCTGTTGGAGAACCTCACGCCGTCCTGGGCGACGCCCGATCGCCTGTTCGCCATGTTGGAGGCCGTGTTCGCGTTGGGCGCGGCCCTGGATTTTTTTTACTATTTCTGTCTCCGTACTCCGCGAGTGCGGCGCCAGATCATCAGCGGTTTGTGTTTCCTGCCCTGCCTGCTTTTCATTTTTCGGGACCGGCTTTTGCCGGGGCCGCGCGTGGCGTTGGCGCCGCCCCATTATGGCAAGGCCCTTGTCTGGACCGACCGGGCCCTGCTTCCCCGGACATTCTATTTCATCGATCCGGAAACCAAGCAGAATTCGCCCCATGCCGCTCCATTTGAGGACCCCAATTATGGCAAGGCCGTGTTCGCGCCCATGGACGGCCGTGTGTCCGGATTCGATGAGGGCGGATTTATTCGCCTGGAAGGCGGCGGCCGTTGGCGGGGCGTGGGCTTGACCTTGGGCCCGTTGTTGAGCGGTTCGGAAAGGATTGGGGTGGGTGACGAGGTCCGCCAATACCAACCGCTGGGATTGGCCGGGAGCGCGGGGGGCATTCCAGGCATCCGCTTGCGGGTCGAGTCCGGTGGAAAGGCGACGTTTCAGGACTGCTACGCTGGGCGTTGGCTGGCGCCGCGTTACCGGTTTGCCTATCCCAAGCGCAACCATCAACTGCAATCCGATGCCGCCAAGCGTTTCAGAGTGGGTCTCTGAGCCGGATCGCTCCAAGATGTTTCGCCGACTGGAACCGCCTGCCGGGAAAGGCCTCTTGACTGAGTCCGGAAACCCGGCGGCCCCGTCATTTCCCCTTCGGATGTTTGGGGGTTCAGGCGTTTCCACCGGGACTCATTTCAACCCTGTAAGGGATTGCCCGCGGCCATACAGACTCCGATCCGTTCGGCCAATTCCAGGGCGCGCATGCCGTGTTCGCCGGAAACCTTGGGCGTGGGTAAAATGCCCGATTGGTTCAAGGTGTGAATACAGCCCACGAAATGCTCGAGTTCCTTGAGCAACGCGTTGTGGTCCTCCACGGGAACCTGTTCTCTTTGGATTCTTCCCTGTTCCAGGGTGAAGATTTCGCCGCTTTTGGCCATGTAATCCAGCGAAAGATAACAGTTTTTCTGGAAGAGACGGATCTTGCGCATGGGTTCGGGCGTGACCCTGCTCGCGGTGAGGTTGGCCACACAGCCGTTGGCAAATTTGATACGTGCGTTGGAAATATCCTCGCTCGGGCTGAGGATGGGCACGCCCACGGCGTCGACCTCCACGACCTCGCTGGGGTTGAGGCTGAGCACCATGTCGATGTCGTGGATCATCAGGTCGAGCACCACGCTGACCTCCGTGCCTCGGGGCGGTAGGCCGGGTCGGGCCGGCGGATAGGGCGAGAGCCGGTGGCTTTCGATGAAGCGGGGATTGTTGACCTTGTTTTCCAGATAGGAAATGACGGGGTTGAAGCGTTCCACATGGCCGACCTGGAGCACCAGACGTCGTTCCTTGGCCAGGTCCAACAGCTCGCGGGCCTGGGCGACGCTCTCGGTGATGGGTTTTTCAATCAGCAGGTGTTTTCCCATGCTCAGCATGGCGCGCGCCACCTCGAAATGGAAGGTAGTCGGAACGGCAATGCTGAGCGCATCGACCTCCGCGGCCAGCGCCTCGGCCTTGTGGAAGACTCGTGCTGCCAGCGTTTCCGCCACCTTTTTCGCCTGTTCCGGGTTGGTGTCAAAAACGCCTACGAGCTCGGCCCCCGCGCATTCGCGGTACAATCTCGCGTGATGTTGACCCAGGGCGCCCACGCCCAGCACCCCGACTTTGATGGTCGTATTCATGCGGCCTTCTCCCAACTTCGCGAATCCAATGTTTCCAATTATACTCATAAAACACAACCCGGCTCTGAGAAACCAAGTAGTCCGGGTGGGTTGTCCGAGGTAGGGGCGCGAAAGGTCACGGCTTGAAGGGGCCTTGGATAAACCGGTTCGGGAGGGCTACCGTGCTTCGACAAATGGGAACAGCATTGGCGATTCTGGCAGTTCCGCTGGTTTGGAATTGTGGCGAATGGGTTCCGGAAAGCTCGCGGCCTCCAGCCGAGGCAGTACGCGAGGATCTGTCCGGGAAACTGATACGCGCCGTTAAGGATCGCGACGCGGATATGGCTTTGAGGCTTCTCGATCAGGGCGCGGATCCCAATAGCCGCAACCGCTTCGGAGACAGCGCCTTGATCTGGGCGGTCGAACGCCGTGATCGGGGCCTGGTTGCCGAGCTGTTGAAGAGGGGCGCGGACCCCAACTTGGCCGGCAGCTATGGCCGGACTCCGCTTCATTGGGCCTGCGCTGCGGAAGCCTCGGAACTGGTGCGTTTGTTGGTGGCGGGGGGCGCGGAGGTCAACCGGCGGGATGAAGGTTCGTTTACGGGCCTCATGCGCGCCGCAGCCGCGAATGACCTGACCAACCTGAATTTTTTGCTCGCCAAGGGCGCGGATCCCAATATCCTCAATATGAATGGGCGTGGGGCCCTGGGTTTGGCCGTCGAGGCGCGGGCCGGGGGCGTGATCGAGCCGCTCGTATTGGCGGGCGGCGATTTGAGCCAGTCCGGGGAAAATGGGCGTACGGTTCTGCAGGAGATTCTGGGCAAGGATATGGAGCGTTTTCTGCTCACCGACGCGGTGGTTGGCAAGTTCCCGGAGCTGCGCGCGCGCGTCGAGTCCCTGTAC
>JBGTRP010000073.1:0-14884 GCA_041940685.1 Acanthopleuribacteraceae bacterium | reverse complement strand
CCAAACCCGAGTGGCGGTTTTCTCATTAAGCCTTGTTCGTCGCTACGAGCTCAAGGATTCTGTCGCACGGCCAGGCGATTCTTGTCGGGATCGTCAAAAAAGGCAAGCAAAACACCGCCCGCCAGGTTCCTGGGCTCTTCCACCTCGATGCCGGCCGCGCGCAGCTTCACAATGCTCGCGCGGATATCTTTGACCACAAAGGTCGTCACTTCGCCGCCCGTGCCCTCGGGAGGATCGACCAATTTCAGGCCGATTACGGTAGTGGCGTTACCGGGAATGCGCAACTTGGCCCATTCGGGATAGATTTCCTCGGTTCGGATGAGACCCAGCTTGCCCACGTAGAAATCGAGGCTGCGTTCCATATTCGATACGGTCAGCCGGATGACGATCTCATGAGCGTCCGCCAGGGGAGAGGCGCCCTCGCCAGCCTGAAGCAAAAACGAACTGGCCAAGCAAACTCGTGTGAGCAACCCAATTTTTGTCACGGATTTCTCCTATTCGCCGGTCGTCGAAGCAGGGTATTTTAGCACAAATTTCAAGAATCCCTTTTATGCTATAATCCCCTTAAAATTCAGAGAGATAGCATGAGGCTGACGAATGGAGACAACGCGGCGCGATTTCCTCAAACTGCTGGGCGTTTGTGGACTGGTTTGTAACGCGGACCTCCGGACCCTCGCCCTGGCAGAATCCGAACCCTCGTCGCTCCCACGCCGGCCGGCGCTGACGGGGAGCTTGACCAGCGGGCAAAAGGAGAACCTGTGGCGGATTTTTTCCGGAATCGGCAAGCTCTGGCAGAACGGCGAAGATTGCGACTTGAAAAGAGTGGGTTTCGAAGCGATTCTCGACCTCAAGACGGGACGAGCGCCCAGCTATCTGTCCGAATACCAAATTGCTTCGGCCGTCCTTAAGAGGCTGATGGAGACCCTGGGCGAGGATGAAGCCTTGCGTCGTTTGTTTTTTGAGGAAGCCGACCCGGAGACGCGCATATTCGTGCTGGCTGAGCTAATCGCGCTGCAATTGGCCCACGGCGGCTTCCGTTTTTTGGGCTTTCGCAACTACAAGGGTTTCATGGCGGGCTCCTTCGGCACGGCCGGTCCCCTGCCTTACCGGGCGATGGACGCTTCATGAAGAAGACCGAACACACCCGCTACCTCATCGTGGGCTCGGGCGTGGCCGGTAGCTTGCTGGCTGAACGGTTGCTGGCCGCGGGCAAGGGTCCCGTCACCATTCTGGAGGCTGGCCCCTCCGTAATCATGCGCGATCGGCGAACCTGGCTGGATTACGTCATGGCGAAACGCCTTCCCTACGATGGACTCGGCGATGCAGCGGACGATTACGAGGCCCTGGGCAAACAATCCTGGCGCATCGAGGGTGGCCGCCTGTTCGCACGCGGCGGTTCCACGCTGCACTGGGGCGGTTGGTGCCCGCGCATGAAACCAGAGGACTTCCAATTGGAGAGCCGTATCGGCAGCGGTGGCCTGGACTGGCCATTTGGCTACGAGATGCTTGCGCCCTATTATGTCCGAGCCGAACATTACCTGCAGGTGGCCGGAGATTCCAAGGAAAACGACCCGCCACGCGGGGAACCCTACCCCTTTGAAGCGCCGGCCTTTACCCAGGTGGACGGCGAGGTCATCGCCGCCCTGGAAAAACTGGGCATCGGCTACGGGCATATTCCCGTGGCGCGCAACGCGCGCCCCATCAACGGCCAACCCGCTTGCGTCACCACCGGAACCTGTGGTTACTGTCCCATTGGCGGTCGCTTCACGGGCGATCAACCTCTGGACCGGTTAAAACCTATGGATTCCTTCCGGCTGGTTCTCGGGGCGCCGGTCACCCGCGTGCTCATGAATGGCAGAAAGCGGGCGACCGGTGTGGAATACAGAGACTTGGCCAGCGGGAAGCGGCGACGCATGAGGGCCGAGACGGTCGTGCTTTGCGCGGGGGCGCTGGAGACGCCCAAACTCTTGCTCGCTTCGGCAAACCGGCATTGGCCGCGAGGCCTGGGCAACGATTCCGATCAGGTGGGCCGCTACCTGGTTGCCAACCCTTATTTTTATGCGCGCGCCTCACGACCGGACAACCCCCGGCGATTGCAGGAGGAACTTCATTTCGCCACCCTGGGCTCCCGCCATTGGGACAGCCCCCAATACCAAAGGACGGGAAAGTTTTTCCTGAACAGGGCCAGCTCACCGGATTTGGAGCCCGCCAGGCTGATGGGCCAGGGCAAGACAGCGGACGAAATCCAGTCGGCGGCAAGGGGAACCCATGTGTTGGAGCTGCAGGGCGCCATGCAGACCTTTTGCCACGCGGAAAACCGGGTGCTGCCCGCGCGCGGCAAAAACCGGTTCGGCCTGCCGCGCACCCGCATCGAAACTCCGGTGGAGGTGGTCTCCTCCCAACAAATCGATACCAACCTCGAGCGCATGCGCCGCATTCTGGAGGCCATGGGCTACACGATGCTCGCGGGCGAGGCGGGCATGGGCGTGTATCCGCAGCGGGGCGACCACGCCATGTGTACATGCCGCATCAGCGAAAGCCCCAAGAAAGGCGTGGTCGACTCGGACCTGAAGGTGCATGGCACCGACAATCTCTACATCCTCTCCAACGCGGTTTTCCCCTCGGGAACGCCCGCCAATCCCACGCTGACCCTGGCCGCGCTTGCCTTGCGTTTCGCCGATGCATTGACCAGACCCACTCGCTAAGGGGTTGCCACGGGGAAGGCGCATGCGGAAGCGCGCTTTATGCCGCCGGCGGAAGATGCTCGGATTCGACCGCTTTTTTCAGATCCTCCAGATCGCCTTCCATGCACTTCTTCATGCTGCCTATCATCAGTCGGGCGAGGGGCGAAAAAAGTTTTGCGAGCAAGGTGAGCGGCCGCGATTGAAAATCCATTTCCACAAGGGTTCCGTTGCCGTCTTCGTTGAAGTGCAGAATCGATGTGTAGGCTACGCCCATGGAGTGGCTTGAGACCGTGTAGCTCTGGTTCGGTTTGAAGGCGGATACCGCCATCTCCTCACTGGTTTCCTTATTCATGGAGCGACGGGTTTCGCGAAAACGGGTACCCGCTCCGATGGGACCCTCGGTCAACATTTCCACCTTGAGGATTCCCCGCGACCAATCCGCCGCTCTCTCGAAATTCGCGGCTTTTTCAAAAACCGCATCCACGGGAGCCTCAATAAACTTCGTCAGAACCAATCTCGCCAATGCCGATTCCCCCTTGCCGAAATCTAGAAGGATTTTCTTAGTCGTGAAATATCAAAATATTGTGACATTTTTAAGTCGTAATAACAATTGCAGCCTGGTCCCGGCGGTAGCAAAGGTTTTCGGGATTTGGAATGGGAGCGCGCGCCCTGGCGGCGAACCCTGGGGGCTGGAGTGGCCAACTCCGAGGTTCAAGCCGCTGGCGTTGCCGCTCACTCACGCTGGCCAGAAGGCGCGCCCTCCGATTCGAAATGCTGTAACCAACCGCCAGCGACTCGCCTGAGCCTCCCGCGGTCGAGTTGGTACACCCGTTCGCGCCCCTCGGCGATGACCGCGACCAGCCCTGCCCGTTCCAGCACCCGCAAATGGCGGGTGACCGTGGGCCACTTGCACCGAAATCGAGCCGCGATTTCTCCTGCCTTCATGCTTCCGCCGCGGTAGTGCAAAACCAATAGAATCTGGCGGCGTCGCGTATGAGCCAAGGCGCTGAAGACCGCCTCGATCTCGGATAACCGTCTCCCGGCCTCAGTCGTGTAGGGCGAGGGGTTCGACATCTGGGAACTCCATGGGGGGTTTTCCGTCACGAGCCTCACAGCACAGATCCATGGGCTCCCAAATGGCCAGAACTTCCGGTAATTCGTGAGCCATGGCGCAGGCGTCCGCATTCTTCCATGTGAGTAGCTCCACATAAAGCGGCGCACCCTCTTTTTCCAATCCGCGGAAGGTTTGAGGCGGTTGCGCAACTACCAGGTCGAGGTCGCGCAAAGTGGTCCAGTGAGTTTTAAGCAAGGAGGCGAATTCGGTTTCATGAGAGGGTTTGACTCGAAAGAGGCAGAGCGATGTATGCGCTTTCTTCAAGGGAAACCTCACTTCGCGGGCCAAAATCCCATTAGCCCGCCAATAATTAGCGATTACGCTAAATAATTTTTTAGCAAACAGGCTAAATCTTTGCAAGAGAATTTTGACCTGGGCGCCGAAGCGCGAGCGTCAAAAGGGGTAGACATCCACCCGGGGGCCTCCGCCATCCTCGGGGTTCCCCTGGCTGAAGACATAGACCTTGCCCTCGCGATACCCCATGAAATGCCCATCCACGACCAAACGACGGTCCGTGGGTTGGCCCGTGGCGGTCATCGCCTGAATGGCCAAAAGAGAGCGTTCGGGGTTGGCGGGATCGGGGATCTCGTAGGTGACCAAAAACTGTTCGCCAATCTTTGAAAAATGGGCGATCCGGGACCAACTGTAATACCAGAGTTGCTGGCTGACCGAGGAATCGGTGGGGAAGCGCAGGGGCGGGGGTTCGTAACCGGGCAACTCCAGGCTAATGGAGCCGGGGAAAAAGGGTTTGTCCGTTCCGATCTCCCCCTCCTGCCGCCTGGCTTGTGCATCGTAAATCCAAATCTTGTCCGCCAGTTGGTCCATGGCGAGGATACGCTCGCCGTCTGCCGCGAGCCAAGCCTTCTTGAAGTTGAGTTTGTAGAGATCCTGTAAGGGCGTCGCCCGTTTAAAGGGACTCCCTAGGGTCGTTACCGACAGTTGACCGTTTTCAATCTGATAGCTGACTTCCTTCACCAAAGGCGTGTAGCGGGCGTCGCGATAGTGATGGTTGCTGGTATCCAGTACGAAGAGGCGCTCGCCCATGGGAATGAACTGGCGGAAATAGACATCGCTTCGAAACAAAAAACGACCCTCGCGGTCGAACAACCAGGAACAGTTGTTGGCGAAGTCCATGATCCAGTAATGCCGACCATCCCAATGGCTGTCGTTGGCCCGCATATTTTCATTTTCCGCCCGAACCGCGCGCAGGACACTCCCGTCCGAATCCAGGTGCCACAGCACGGAACGCTCCAGGATTAAAAAAGAGCCGTCGCGAGCGAGCTTGGCGTCCCCGAAAAAAGTTTCAAAGGGAGATGGATGCCCCCGCAGAGGTATGGTTTCGGCCGGTCCTGGAATCCACAAGAATAACGCGAGATAAAGCACGGTTACCGATTATTCCTTTTGGGAACATTCCAAGACACAAATCCCCCTCTGTCCAAATGCTCAAAAGTAGCCCGACCCTTACCCCGAATTTAATCGGCTTTTGCGAGAAGGGGAGGCAACAGGCAAAGCCCTAAGGAGTAATCGCAATCGGTTGGCGTCCACTCGCGCAAAACCGACCTGGAATTTATTTCCCTACTTTCACTTTGAAGGGAAGGGCATAAAACCAGAATCAGAAATAACGCGAGCCATTTATTGGAAAATTTGTATGTCTCCACTATCCGTAATACCCCAGTCCAAACCATTTTGACGAAGAACATCATACCAGGTTCCGCCGACGCCTTCAACTAACTCCTTGTCTTTTAGCTGATTGGAGACTTTGACGGAAATACCATAGACCATTTCCAGGGCAGCGGCGAGGCTGCTCACGGTGTTGGCGGACTCTGCGGGGAGGTTGATCGGAGGCTGCCATTCTAAAAATAATTTTTTGCGTTCCAAGTCCATTTGCTTGGTATGCCAAGTCCATGCAAAAAACACCATGGTCACCAAGCTGGTCAGTAGTGTGAACTCAAAAACCGCGCGCCAGGAAGGCGCGCCTCCGAGATGCGGTTTTCCCGACACGGAGGATAAACCGCCCTCGATGCGATCGTCTATTTCGGCAATGGAGCTCGAGGCGGAAGAGCGCTCGGCAGGTGGAACCGCTCCGCTTCGCCGCCATTTTTTCACCATGTCATCGAGATCCGAACGCGCATCCTGGCTCAGCACATAATCGGGCAGGCCCATAAGCCAGCGATAGCCGTACCAACCATTGACGGGTTTTCCGCTTTCGGTATAGACGATGCCGTCGCCCGTCTTGGGAAGATGGCGCAATCCGAACTGTTGGATGGCGTTGCGAGCCTTGTATTTGGCGTAGGAGAGATCTTCCTCGGCCTCAAAGTAACCGCGCTGTTCCGCCTCCACCACGATGCTGCAGGCGGCGTACTTTTCAAAGGGTTTGACGAGTGAGATCAAATCCCCGTACTTGAGGCGGTTTCCCTTGCGCGGCTGACCGGCGCGGGCCGGGACGGGCGGCGTTTGCTTGCCGAAGCGCTTGACATCCCGTTGGGCCAACACATGCTCTTCCTCACTGAGCGTGGTTTTCCATGTGCTGCCAAACCAGGCGGCGCTCCAGCGCCCGTTCCAAAACATGGTGTCCTCGCCCTCGTCGGGTGAAAGGCAGCGCCGCGCGTAACTGGAAAGCGACTGTCGAACGCGCTGGTAAGATTCGGGATCTTCGGATGGCGCAACGGCCAGGCTGGCTACCTTGGCAACCGAATACAGCTCGTCATCCTCGAGACGAACCAGCAAATAGGCGTATTTTTTTTTCCTTACGCCATTGAGACTTTCGGCAACCATCATGAGCCCGGAGAATCTCCATTAAAATTCAAGAATGGGAAATAGTTTATCACAGCCCCAAGAAATATCAAAGAATATTATTTTTTGAAAACGCCTCAAAGATTCAGCGAAACGCGCAGGGGAATTCAGGCGCAAAACCCGCCACGAGTTCCGGGCAAGTTCACAGGAGGCGCCTTGCAATCCGGCCACCCGAACCGCCTTGTGGCGAGCGCCGAAAAATGTGGCGCCCCAAGCCTTTCCATGACTAGGGCGCCTCGCCCTCCACCACCAGGCGTCGCCAAATCTCAAAGGTGATCAGCATCCACAAACGGATGCCATAGCGACCGCGGCTCTCCTCGATATCGTAAGTGAGGAGCTGTTTCACCCGATCGGCGTTGAAAATGCCGGCCCGAATTAGCGCCCGACGGCTAAGAATGTGGCGCGCGTAGCGTTTCAACTCGCCCTGGAACCAGAAATGGACCGGTACCCGCATGCCGCTCTTGGGCCTTTGCAGAATGGGCTCGGGAAGCAATTCCCGATAGGCGGCTTTGAGGATGACCTTCTCGATGCCGCGGGAGAGGATGAGCCTGGGCGGCAGGCTGAATCCAAGCCGAATGAGGTCTTCGTCAAACAAGGGCGACAGAGGCGTTACCCCGTGAGCGGCCAGCATGCGTTCGACCTTGGGAAGTATCAGATGCGCGCCCTTGAGGCGGATATTGGCGGCCAGCATGCGATGCAGCAGCAATGGAGGGCCCGGCCCCTTGAAGAAAGGCGAGAGCACGGCCTCCAGGTCCGTGCGGAAATCGATACGAGCCAGCCAATCCGGATTCAACAGCCGGGGCAGTTCTCCGTAGGCGCGGCGGTAGGAGGCGAGATAGGCGCGCTACAAGTCGTTGCCGCGCGGTTCCAGCCCGCCATACCAATGGGATAGCATGAGGGGAATGTTCTTGGGTCCGCCGAAACAAGGGTCGCCCCCCTCGCCGTTAAAAACGGCCGCGCATTCGCGCGCGGCCAGGCCGGCCAACTCAAAATTGGGCATGGCCACGGGGTCGCCGATGGGATCGTCCAGGTGCCAAACAATCCGGCGCAGGCGTGGCAGGAAGTCGCGCGCCCGGATTTCGAGCTCCATGTGCTCCGTCCCCAGGTGGCGCGCCACCATACGGGCGAATTCCAATTCATTGGGGTAGCGATCGCCAAAGTGAACCGCGAGCGTTTTCACCCTAGCGGAGGTTAGTCGAGCCAGCTCACAGGTCACCACGCTGGAATCGATGCCGCCGGACAAAAAGGCGACCGGCGGCTCCCCATCCACCAGTCGGCCGGCAATGGCGCGCCGCAAACCGCGGCGAAAGGCCTCACACCAGTATTCATCGAGGGCATCGATGCCGGCGTTCACCGGGGGACCGCCCGGTGGGAGGCCGATCGACCCGCTTTCGAAAAAAAAGTAGCGCTTCTGCACGGGGGCGACGCCCGCCTCCGCGATCGCCAAATGCCCGGGTTGGAGCTCGCACAGATTTTCAAGCATGGTTCCGCGACCGGGAAGAAAGCTGAAGCTGAAGAATTGCGCCAGGGCCGCGGGCCGAATGCGCCGTGAGAAACCGGGAAGGCTCCACAAGGCCTTGGGCTCGATCGCGAAAAAGGTTCTGCCCTCATGGACCGTGTAATAGAGGGTGCGGGCGCCGGCTCCGTCGCGAGCCAGGTAGAGGGTTTCGCCATCCAACAGCGCCAACACGAAGGCGCCGCGCAATCGTTCCAGCATCTTGGGGCCTTCCCGATGAAAGGCCCGCAACAGGAGGTTCAGGGGAGGAACGCCGGGCAGTAGAGAATCCAAGGGTTCCAAACCCGCCGGCTGTTGGGTCAAAAAACCGGCAAACGCCAGGACCCGTTGCTCCTCGGAAACCAGGCCGGCCCAGCCTTTGCGCGTCGCGACGCCTACCGGGTCGGGCGCGTAGGCCAGCGTACCACGCGCGAGAGAAACGGACCGCCGCGGTCGGCCGCGATGAGCCAACTGGGCCGCCATGCGCGCCACCAAATCCGGGGCCGGCTTCCCGCTGAAACCGAAGATCGCACCCATGTTCGCAAACGCCCCCTAGCCGCCTTGGCAATCGAAATCTTTGCTTTTTTGGCCAGTTTGGAAACCCCAAGACGACAGATTCCAGAGGGCGAAGATCCACTGCAGGTACAGGATATAGCTTATTTCAACCTCGCATTCGGAGCTTTGCCTCGCGGGAGGACGACGCCACATTGCCGATGCGACCGCGCCAGCGGAGAAACGCGCCGAGAGAGAGATTTCAACCAAAATGGAGCGCACCGTGCGAGGCCTCTGCCTGCCGCATTTTTTGGGGCTCCAACAGTTCGGCAAAGGCGATACCGCCCAGAACCGCCGCGGTCAGACCGGTGATCAGCATGCCGCAGGGCAGCGCATCCAGTGGAATGTAATCCTCTTGATCGCCGGAGCGCGCGTGGCGCAGCTTTTTGAACTTGCCGGCATCGGCTCGGGAGAGGCCCAAATCGGTGACAGGATGTTCCGCCAGGGCCAGCATGCGGCTGCGCCTCAGACGCGTCTCCATCTCCTCACCATGCTTGGAGGCGTCGTGTAACAGGAACACGGGCAGGTCCGGCCGCTCGCCCAGCAGTTGGTTGGCCTTTTTGCGCAGGTACCGGGGGTAGCCGCTCTCCGAGATAATCAGCGCGCGCTGCTCCGTATGCCAACCGTTGAGGACGAAGAGATCGACCAAAATATCCCTGCTGACCACCATAATGCGTTCGACGCCGTAATCGTAAACATCGGCAAATTTTGCCTCGGCGGGGGGTTCTTTCAACCGCGGTTTGCGGATTAAGTTTTTGAGAGGGCCCTTGGCCTTTTCCCAGGGAGCCAAAAACGTCTTTTCAAACCCCTCGCGCGGAAGCGGCGCGCTTGACTTTTCAACCGCCCAAAACACCAGCAGGAAGGACAGTAAAAAGATGCCCAGCCCCACGGGGGGCCTCTCAATTTCAGGAATGAAGTAGAGTAGGAAGGTAATGGGCAGCGCCACGATCGCCGCGGCGACGGCCGAGGTCAATTTGGAGGACTGGCTCTTGCGCACATACTGAAAATAGAGCTGAGGCAAGGTGAAAAAAGCGCCTTCCCCACCCGCCGCCATGCGCAGGAAAGAGAGAAAGCGATTGTCGGTCATTTTCGGGGAGACCTTTGGATTGAACACGTAGCGATACTTACACTGAACGCAGGTCATTCCACTCCTGGCGCGCTGAACATGCTGGCATTGGGGGCATTTCATAAGCCTGGCCTCCTCGGCTCCCGGTCCTCGGCCGCACCGGCGTAGGGTTTCACATGGGTGGTTTGAATGCCGCTCAGGTACTTGGCCGAGGTCCCCTCGACCAGGGTGCGGTTGATCATGGGATGATCCTGGTGGTCGGGCCCGAAATCGGAATCCGGATGGTAGGCGATCACGGTCATGTCTCGATCCCCGGTGAGGAAGCCGTGAACCGTTTCGGCGGGGATCAGGAAGATGGCGCCGGGTTCGAGAGGGACCTGCCCGCGCGCGAGCCGGCACGCGCCCCGGCCGGAGGCCACCATGCCCAGCCGCAGCGAGGGATGGGTATGCGCGGTTTGGCGAATTCCGGGCGGAAAATGGAGCAGGTTGAGGCAGGGATCGCCCACCTGGACCGGCGGCGCCAGCAGCGAATCCGTGCAGCCGTCGATATATCGCAAGCGACCGCTACCCTCGATCGGACCGCCGATTTGGAAAAACCCCCGATAGCCGATGCGGGAGGCCACCATGCCGCCGCCCTCCTCATCCAGGCACTCGATGGCGGCCGGACCCGGCGCCGCGAAGTACATGCCCGGCCCCAGTTCAAAGACGCCCGAGCCCGCTTGCAGGCGGATCCGACCGGAAAACACGTAGCCGAAATGGGTGGCCTGGGCCTCCAGCCGAAGGCTGCCGCATTGCCACGCGGTCAGGCTTGAGGGAAAGGCATCCGTGCGAAGATCGGCATGGACCCCGGTCCGCAGGGGAAAAATCTCGAAATCGGTCATGGTTCACTCCGTGGTGAGGGACGCATTATCTTAGCATCCAACGCCATTTGCCGAAAAGGATCGATCCAAACGCGGGAAATGGGTATGCCGTCGACCGCGGCTTGAAGGATCTTGGGATCGAGGAGGGTCGGCTACCCGAGCCCCGCCCACCCTGGCGGCGAGATGGTCCCATCCCCTGCAGGAGAGCTCCCTTGATCAAACCTTTCACCCAGGATCGATTCAAGCAACCGGAGTTTTCTGTCGGCCCGCTATAATAGGCGCAACCGCGTTCCAATCCCAAAAGGAGTTGCGCCCATGGAGAAATTCGGACCCGATGTCAGCCTCGACCGCGTGGCCTACATCCATCCCAGCGCCCAAATCTACGGCAAGGTGGCTCTGGCCGAGGGCGTTTCGGTCTGGCCCAATACCGTCATCCGCTCCGAGATGTACGAGGTAAGGGTGGGACCCTTCACCAATTTGCAGGATTTCGTGATGGTCCACGTGGGCGACCGAACGCCCACGCATATCGGGGCCTACTGCTCCATCACCCACCATTGCACGATCCACGGCGCCACCATCGGCGACCAGTGCCTGATCGGCATCAACGCCACCATCATGGACGGCTGCGTGGTCGGCGACAACTGCATTGTCGGCGGCGGAACCTTTCTCAAGGAAGGTACGGTGATTCCGGATAACTCGGTGGTCGTGGGCGTGCCCGGCAAGGTAATCCGCACCCGCAACAACTGGTTGAAGTGCCGTTTCAATGCCTGGCTCTATTTCCAAAACGCACAGAATTACACCGCGGGCCGCCATCGCGGCTGGAGCGGAGACGCCTTCGAAAAGGAGGCGCGCGCCGAATACGCCCGCTTGCGGGCCGAATTCCAGCACCTGTTCCCCAAATCCGAGGAATAAGCGGCGACGCCCGGTTCGGAAAGGCCGCTGGAAGCGCGTTCTCCGCGCGGTCCACTCGCCGAATGGGCGGGGCCCGATGGGGTGAAATTCTTGAGCCGGCCTTTTAGGGGAGACGCATCATGGCCTTGAATCTTTTTTTCACCGAGATCAACAGCCCCGTGGGCCCCATGTTCCTGGCCGCGGACGCGGCCGGCTCGCTGGTGCGGGTTTCCTTTCTGGCGAACCGGACCGCCGCCTCGGTTCGGGAAGAGCTCGACAAGCGCGGATGCGTCCTGTCCCCGGACCCGCGGCCCCTGCGTGAGGCCATTGCCCAATTGGAGGCCTATTTCGCCAAGCGCCTGACCCGATTTGACATCCCGCTACAGCCTATGGGCACCGAATTCCAGCTCGAAGTCTGGCAAGCATTGCAGCGGATCCCCTACGGCACATGCGAAACCTATGGGGACATCGCGCGGTTACTGGGGAAGCCGGGCGCCAGCCGCGCGGTGGGACTCGCCAACAACCGCAACCCGATTCCGATCCTGATCCCCTGCCACCGGGTCATCGGCGGCAAGGGCCGATTGACCGGCTTCGGCGGCGGTGTGGAGATCAAGACCCAATTGCTGCGGCTTGAGGGCTACTACATGTTATGAATGCCCAAGACCTTCCTTTTGTTTGTTCATGCGAAGCAGTTTCCAACTCGCAAAAATGCCACCTACTGTTTCAAAGGGTTTGGTTCCCGCGGAAAACCGGGACCGCCCAAAGGGTGGCAGGGCGGATGTGACAGAAATCAAAATCGTCCAATTTTCGCGCATTGAGGCTTGTCAATTTCACCCTTCCCATATAAAATAGTGTTTAACTAGTTTTTTCAAAATAATCATATTTTCAATAACGGTTATTTTTTAATCCTCCTCTAATAAAAAGTGACATTAACTCCGAACTCAATAACTTCGCCCTTTTTCGCGCGCCCAATGATTCAATCGCACTTGAAGCCCATTTGAGAAAGGCCCCTTCATGGAAACGGCCAGTGCCCAGGCAGATAGCAAAGCCGGCCTTTTGACCCCCCCACTTCCGGAATCGGTCAGCACGGATGTGACCGCACTGCTGATGCGTTGGGGACATGGCGAGCAACTGGCCATAGGCGAGGTTTTTTCCGCGGTCTACCAGCAGCTACACCGTCTGGCGGGAAGTCTCCTGCACCGCAACCGGCCGGGTCATACCTTACAGACGACCGCGCTGGTCCACGAGGCCTACCTCCGCTTTTCACGGGGCCGGGCGCCGGACTGGCAGGACAGAATCCATTTCTTCGCGGTATCGGCGCGCCTGATGCGTTTTATCCTGCTGGACTACGCGCGTTCACACCAACGGCGTGGCGGCATTCATCAGAGCATCACCCTTGGGGAGGGCGGATCCGCGCGGGAGGAAGATCCCGTCGATTTCCTTGTCCTACACGATGCGCTAGAAGCCTTGGCCAAAATCGACGCCCGCAAGGTACGTGTGGTGGAGTTGCGCTTCTTGGCGGGTTTGTCGGTGGAGGAAACGGCCGCGATTCTATCGGTATCCGAACCTACGGTCATTCGGGACACCCGCATGGCCAAGGCCTGGCTATTCCGCGAAATTCGGGGAAGGGGGCGCCATGAACGCTAAACGCTGGCGACGAGTAGAGGCCCTGTTCCACGAGGCCGTTGCGCTAGATTCGTCCGCGGCCGCTTCTTTTCTTTCGCAATTGCGCGAGGCGGATCCGGAGCTCGCGGCAGAGGTGGAGAGTCTGCTATGCGCGGATCAGCATTCGGATCGTTTGATCGAAAGTTCCCTGCGCCGCGCGGTCGAGGACGCGGCCGGCGCGAACCCCGGTGGACAAACCAACCCGATTGGAGACCGCTTCGGTTCTTATCGCCTGGTGGAAGAGATCGGTAGGGGCGGCATGAGTCAGGTCTATCTCGCGGTGCGCGACGATGACGCGTTCGAGAAAAAAGTGGCGATCAAACTGGTTCGGCGCGGCATGGACGACGAGAACATGCGCCGGCGCTTCCGCAAGGAACAACAAATCCTCGCCAACCTGGAACACCCCAATATTACGAGACTCCACGACGGCGGCACGACGAAGGACGGGTTGCCCTATTTTGTGATGGAATACGTGGAGGGCAAACCCATTGATGACTATTGCGACCACCATCAGCTTCCGGTCCGCGAGCGGGTCAGGTTGTTTTGCCAGGTCTGTGAGGCGGTGAGTTACGCCCATCGCAATCTGGTCATGCACTTGGATTTAAAGCCCAACAACATCATCGTCAACGAGGAAGGCCAGGTCAAGCTGCTGGATTTCGGCATTGCCAAGCTTTTGAACCAGGACGGGTACGCCAACACGCAGGAGGGTCTTTCCCCGCTTACGCCCGGTTTCGCCAGCCCTGAACAGATTCGCGGAGAGCCGCTCAACACGGCCAGCGATGTCTACTCGCTGGGAGTGGTGCTCTACTTTCTGCTGACCGGCCGCAGGCCTTATCGCTTCGCCAGCGGTTCCCCCCACGAGCTCGAGCGCGTGTTGCGGGAATCGAGACCGGAAAAGGCGAGCGAGGCGGTGCTCGCCGCAAACTCATCGGATGGAGAGGCCGGCGAAAACGAGGCATGCGAAGATCCCGCCCGCGCTCGTGGCTGCCGCAATGCGCGGCTATTGTCGCGAATGCTGCGGGGGGACCTGGACCGGATTCTGTACACGGCCATGCATCAGGAAATCGAGAGCCGGTACGACTCGGTCTCGGCGCTCGCCGATGATCTGCAACGCTATTTGGGCGGTTTTCCGGTTCGCGCCAGCCCTCGTGATTGGACCTATCGAGCGAAAAAATTCGTGCGCCGCCATTGGGTCGGGCTAGGCGCCGCGGCCGCGTTCCTGGGCTGTTTCGCTATCTTTACGCTGGGCTTGATCGCCTTTTCCGCGCGCACCTCCCGCGAGCGCGACCGCGCCCAACAGTTATCCTCCCTTTTGGTGAGCCTGTTTGAGATCGCCGATTCCAGCGCATCGCGGGGGGGCTCCATCACCGGAGAAGAGATGCTTGATCGCGGCAAGGAAAAGGTGCTGAACCAATGGCAGGGCGATCAGGAAACAAGAGCCGAGTTGCTGGAAACGCTGGCGGAGCTCTACCACCGAATCGATCTCTATCCGCGGGCCGCGGAGCTGTACCGCCAGGGCGTGGCGATCCGATCCGGCCTGACCGAGGATAATCGAGACGCGATTGCCTTTACTTTGAACAGCCTGGGCGCGGTGCTCTTCGATGAAGGCGATCTCAAGGGCGCCGCGGCCGCATTCCGGGAAAGCCTGGATATTCGCCGAACCCTTTACGGGCCCATGCATCCCAAGGTAGCCATCAGCCTCAATAATTTGGGTTTGGTCTACCACGAATCTGGACGCTACTCGGAGGCCGAGCCCATCCTGCG
>JBGTRP010000072.1:0-14916 GCA_041940685.1 Acanthopleuribacteraceae bacterium | reverse complement strand
AGGTCGCCGGGAGGGATCAGGACCCCGGGCGGAATGCTCATGGAAGGGTAGCCGAATTCAAATTGCATCAAACCGTAATGATCGACAATCGCGACCCGGGGCCGACTGTCGGCCAGGGTGGCCAGGACCGCGTGAAATTCCAATTGCGCGCTGTTGATCTCCAGGGGCGTTGGCTGATTGAGATCGTCCCAGACCCCGGAGCAAAAGAAGCCAAGCGGCCCGGAAAGGCTTTCCACGAAATTGGTGTAATCGTAAAAACTGAGCACGATTTCGATGGCGGGATCATGGACCAGGATATGGTCGATGACCGTGGTCAAATCGCCCAGAACCCGGTTCAACAGCGCGTCCTTGTCCGCTTGAGGAATACCCGCGTACCATCCGCCTCCGGGCATGCCCGCCAAAAAATCGTTGCCGCCGATGGTGAGTTGAACCATGTCGATCGTGGGATGGGCATCCAATTCATCGGAAATCAATTGCAGCATGGCGGGTTGGGTCCATTCGGCCGCGGTCGAACCGCTGATCGCGGTGACATCGCCTTTTTCGAGCACATCGGGATGCCCCCACGCGGTGAACATCGCGCCCAAGGATCCATCGTTCCACATAAATTCGGACCAGCTATCGCCCACCATCAACACGCGGTAAACGCCGCCCCCGGATGCGGCCCAAGCACCCAAGAGCCCCCACCAAATTCCTATCCAACACGGAACCCAAATCCATCGCCGGCGCGGCGTCGGAAACCTCAAAGCCATCCATCAGCCTCCCTCAACCCTTGGGGAAATGTAAGCGCAACAACCCGCATTCTACAAAATTTGCGGGTCCCCAATAGAATTTTCCGCGCACCGGGCGCCTTGACCGGCTCTCTTCAAGACCAGACAAAGCGCGAAACCACGCGTCCCAACACCAATCGAAAAAACCTCCCATAAGGTGGAACACATGAAGGACCAGATGAAGCAAAAAGTATTCGACTACCTCATTATCGGCGCCGGGCCGGGCGGCCTGCAATTGGGCTACTGCTTCGAGAAAGCCGGCCGCGATTATCTCATTTTGGAACGGGGCGACTCGGCCAGCACCTTTTTCAAGACCATGCCCCGCCACCGCAAGTTGATTTCCATCAACAAGGTATACACGGGTTATGACGACCCTCAGCGAAATCTGCGCTGGGACTGGAACTCGCTACTAAGTGACCGGGAATCTTTATTGTTCAAAAATTACAGCAAAAGCTTTTTTCCGCCGGCGAGAGAAATGGTGCGCTATCTGAAGGACTTTGCCAAGGACTTCGGGCTGAAGGTGCGTTATGGGGCTGAAATCGTTGAGATTCGCAAGGATGGCGGCCATTTCGTGTTGCGTGACGGGAAGGGCCAAACCTATCGTGGCCGCGACCTGATCGTGGCCACGGGCACTTTCAAGTTGAATGAACCGCGCATCGAGGGACTCGAACTGGCCGAGAACTATGTGAACATGAGCATTGATCCGCAAGATTTTGTCAACCAGCGCGTTCTGATCATCGGCAAGGGCAATTCCGCCTTTGAAACCGCGGACAACCTGGCCGAAACCGCCGCATCGATTCACCTGGCCAGCCCCAACCTATTGAAGCTGGCGTGGAAGTCCCATCACGTGGGTCATTTGCGGGCGGTAAACAACAATTTCCTCGACACCTACCTGCTCAAGGCGCAAAACGGCTTACTGGAAGCCAATATCACCCGTATCCGCCGCTTACCGAACGGCAAGCTCAAGGCGGACTTCAAGTTTACCCGCGCCCATTGCGCCGAGGGAAGCTACGAATACGACCGCGTTCTGTTATGCGCGGGCTTCCGTTTCGATGCGGCGCCCTTCGCCGAGGATTGCCGCCCGGAGCTTTCCCTTTGGGAGCGGTTCCCGGCCATGACGAACGCATGGGAGTCGGTCAATGTGCCCAACCTCTATTTTGCCGGAACCCTGATGCAGAGCCTGGACTTCAAGAAAACCCAATCCAGCTTTATCCACGGTTTCCGCCACAATGTGCTGACGCTCTTCCACCTGTTGGAGCTCAAAAACGAGGGCGTTGCCTATCCATGCGAAAGCTTTGCCTTGAGCCCGCGTGCCCTGGGTCAGGTGATTCTGGACCGCATCAACCGCAGCGCGGCCCTTTGGCACCAACCGGGCTTTCTCTGCGATCTTTTGGAGATCGATCCAGAGGCCCGGCGCGGCAAACACTACGAGGGTTTGCCGCTCGCCTACGTGCGTGAGTCGAAATTTGGCGAGCTTGAGGACTATTTCACCGTCACCCTGGAATATGGGCCGGATTGCCCGGAATTTCCCTTTGAGTTCGATCGCTTCGTGGATGCGGAAAATGCCCATTTGAACCCCCAACTCCACCCCATCATCAGGCGTTACCACGGCCTGGAGTTGGTGGCCGAGCACCATATCCTGGAAGAGTTGGAAGGACGCTGGGAGGATGAAATCTACACCAGACCGCTCTTTGAATTCCTGGAGGAGCAACTGGCGCGGGAAACCGCACCTCAAGCGGTGAAATAAGGAAAGGCAACCCGCTTCAGCAGAGAGCCCAGGGCGAAAGCAGGACCTCCGGGCCGGGATGAACGAAAGGATGACCAGGAATCCTTCCAGCCGCGTTGGCGCTCACAAACAAGAAATATACAGAGAAGGCGCGAGGTTTCGATGGGTTTGGCCGGCGGCAGGGAATGAACGACGCAAATTGGGTGTTGCCCTTTGGAGAAAGGGCTTTTAATCTTAGGCGGATGGCGCGAAGGAAGAATGCCGCCAGGAATGAAATCCCCGGGTTCAAGATTAGCCTGACCAGGTGATCGGAGGGAACATGCGAATTTGGGCTTGTTTGCTGATGGGGTTGCTTCTCACTTGCAACCGGGGGAGCGGCGCGTCCAACATGGCCGATGTCTCCGCGGACCAATTCCCCGTCATTTCCAAGGGAACCGTCGTGGACTTGGAATCTCGCGCGGAAGCGGGCAAGATCACCGTTTTCGACTTTTACGCCGATTGGTGCCCACCCTGTAAACATCTGGACAAAAGCCTCGCGGACATGAAAATGGTGTACGGTGAGCGCATGACGGTATTCAAATTGGACCTGGTGAACTGGGATTCGGAATTGGCCAAGCACCATGGCATCCGCGACCTGCCCTACCTGATCGTCTACGATGATCAGCAAAAACTGGTGGAACAGGGGCCTTCCAACCAGGTGTTGCCCGAAGTGGTCGCGATGCTCAACCGATAAGGCGGCGCTTGGCGGATTGGAAACCGCGCCGGACTTCCCGCCTCCGCTCACGGCTTATTCCAGGGGTTCAGCGGTTGGGCGTCAGTCCTCCAGTTGGCGTATTTGATCCCGCCAATCACGAAAAACCGGACGATCCGAGCGGAATTCCCGCCGCCCCTGTCCACCGCCTATTTCCAGCTCAAGGGATTGGCAGTGGAGCGCCTGGCGCGGCAGCTTGAGTTGGGGTAACCAGGCTTCGGTATCCTTGGTTTCCAACCAATCCAAAAACAGTTCCGGCTGATCCGCATACTTTTTGTCGCCCACCAATCGGTGCCCGATTCCGGCAAGATGCGCGCGGATTTGGTTGGTGCGGCCGGTTACGGGTCGCAGGGTGAGTAGGGTGTAATTGCGCCAATAGCGTTTCTGAAGCACCTCGGTACGGGCGTCCTTGCCCGCGGGATTGCGGACAAACTTGGTGAAAATCCTGCTGTCGGGTGCGAGGCAGAAGTCGATCAGGTCGAGTTCGTGGTTCACCTTGCCAAACACCAGGGCCAGGTAACGTTTCTCCACGGAGCGACGCTGGAACTGAACCTGGAAAAAGCCGCGACAGGCTTTGCGCTTGGAAAAAGCAAGAATGCCGGATGTCTCTAAATCGAGACGGTGGAGCGGGCTCAAATCCGGTAGATCGAGCCGTTTACGCAAAAGGTATAACAGGCTGTGATCCAGAAAAGCGCCTCCCGGCGTGGTGGGAATCCCGGCTGGTTTGTCTACCACCAACAAGTCCTCCGACTCGAAAACGATGCGTGGCTCTTCGGGAACCGGCGGCTCCGTCCAGGGTGGACGCCGCAGGCAGAAGAGGCTCCCTTCCCGCAAAACGGTTTCCCTCCGGGCGGGCAGGCCATCCACGGTGAAGCGATCTCCCGCGAGGCAAGCGGCCACATCCAGCTCGCGGAACCACCAGTAGCGCCGTTCGAAATAGTGGTTTAGGGTTCGCCCCACATCCTGCTCATCCACGGGAAGACGGATTTTTTGCCCATTATTGACCCAATTCACGGCAGTTCCATGTAGAATTTAAGTGGTTTCGCTCAACCAGACGGCAATCCGCGTCTGCCGGAGGCGATTCGGGCCAGGTTCGTTTCGATCCACGGAGGTCTCCCACATGAGGTCCAACGAAGATACGATTCCCGTTCCCAAGCGCTTCATTTTTATTATGATTTTCGTTTCGCTGGGTATCAACATCTTCTTTTTGCTGATGGGCATCCTGATTGGCAAGGAAGACTTGAAATGGAACCGGGATTCCGAGAGCGGCGAGCTTCCCGTTCAGCAAATCGCGGAAGACGAGCGGGCCGAAGACTCCTTGGAAGAGGATCTTTCCCTATTCGAACCCGAGACCGATTCCCAGCGCGAAGCCCCCATCAACATTAGCGAGCTGACCCCTGATAAGGCCACCTATTCCGATCCGCCTCCCGCTTCCGCGGATACGGCCCGGCCCGAACCCTCGCAACCGTCGAGCAACGCCGGGAGAGGAGACTCCGCCAAGAACCAGGAGACCCAAGGTTCGTCTCCCGCGAAGGTCTCGGGCTACTGGGTGCAGGTTCTGGCCTCAACCGAACGGCAGAAAGCGCAGGATTTTTTAGGGAAATTAAAGGCCAAGGGCTTGGATGGCGTCGTGTTTCAGGAAGGCGGTTTTTACAAGGTCCAGGTGGGTCCTTACAACACCCGCGCAATCGCCGAGGTCGCCAAGAAAAAAATCGACCAGGATTTTAAAACCAAAAGCTGGATTCGGGCTAAATAGAGCCCAGCACCGAGCTCCTATATTTTCTGTCGCAAAAAGGTAAAAGGCCGGAAACGCGAGTGGCGCCGCCGGCCTTTTTGGGCGAAGATGGGCAACTTTTCAGGGCTCGGAATCCCGGGAGGCCCCGCTACGGCGAAAACTGGTTCAGGAACGCCTCGCTCAACAAAAGCCGAGCCGCCTTCCGCCGAAGGGAAGCGCCCCTGCCGGAAGAAGCCCGCCTACCCGCGGAGTCGCGAGCTTTGGTTCGCAACAACCGCTTTTGCGGCTCGGTAAGGATGTTTTCAAGATCCAATGCCAGTAGGCCCAACTTGAGCCGCTTCTCTTTTTGCAAAACCCGCCAACGCGAACGGCTAGATTTCAAAGCTGCCTGATCCGAGGGGCCAAGCACTTCGCCGCTTTCCAGACGTTGTCGAACCTGTTTGGCCGCCTCGGCCAACTCGTTTTCCACGCTTTCCAGCCGGATCGCATAATCGGCGTTCAAGGCATCCACTCGTTCTTTCAACCCGCGGAAGGCGCTCACCTGTTCCGGCGTCAGCGCCAACTGGCTGGCAAGGGCGCGCATTTTTTGATCTCTTTGCCACTCGCGGATAAATTTTAAATCCTCGTTGTCCCGCGGGTTCCTGGCGCTTTCAGCCCAAAGGCTCGGCAGCGCGAACCCCAGAATCAACAGGATAGCGATTTTTGTCCGTTTGCTATTCATCATGACCTCCCTTAAAAGCTCAACCCTCTTCGCCCGGGTTCACCGGTAAAGACAAGCCAACTCTCGGGAGGTTTAATTCCGAAAAAAAACGCGCCGGGTTTCAGGGCCGCAAACTGTACGGCCGTCGAGGCCAAGGGCCGGCCCCGCGAAATTGATGCGCCCAAAAACGGGGCAAAGGACCGCCACGGCGCCCAGAGAGGGTAAGGCTCCGGCCCGTCCCCCAAACCGATTCCGGCAGGGAGACTTGCTGATTCAGGGACTTTTCCCCTCGATGGATTGATAAAGCTCGGGCGCTACGCTTTTTGCCAGGTTCTCGAAACCGAGGTTCCGCATTTGGATCAGCACCTCTTTCTGCATGTTGAGGTCCTCTTTCTCCTTTGCGGCTTCAAACCATTTGCTGAGCACGGTGGTTTGGCGGTTCTCCCATTGCTTGTAGTCGGGAAAATCGGTGGACAAAAGGCGGGTGACGATATAGTCCAGGGCCAGGGCGTAGTTCCCCTGACGTTCCGCGTCTGTCGCCAGTTGCGCATAATGCTGGAACTGAAGTAGGCGTAGCTCCTTGTCATCGGGATATTCGCGCAGGTAGGCCGAAACCTCTCGGCGAAAATCGAGGTATTGGTTCTGATCGTGAAGAAAATGAATGTACTGCCGATAAAGGCTCTGTTGGCCTGAATCCTCTACCATCTCCTTATACTTCATCTTGGCCTGAGGAATTTTCCCCGCATCGATCAGGGCATTAATTTCCTCCATAGAATCCGAGCCGGAACATGCCAGGAGCAAGGCGATCAATAAACTTGTCAGCAAATATGAAATTTTCAAAAAAGCACTCCTTCCTCAAACCCAAGCCGTGCATAGAGTTACCCCCAAACGGGAATTTACTTGCGCAAAAGGAGCCCTCGGGCCACCGCCACCACTCGGTTCGGACTACTGCAGAAGAGCGGTAACCACTTCTTTTATGCGCCGAATCCAATTGATCGGGGAGAGATCACACGGCTCAGGTGAATACCCATGCATAGAATTATACTGAAAAAATCCCCCGACACCAATGTCTTAACCGCGCACGGGCGCGGCCGGCCGGGAACAGCGCGCCAATGGGGCCAAAAAAATTCCGCCGGAACCGGGTATCGGCGTCCGGAATCCTTGGGCGTTGATCCGATTGCGGCCCGGCGGTATGATCCTGAGGGGTATCCGCCCCCAACCGGTTTCCTGGGAGAAAAGCGTGGCGAAAAGGAAGACCCAATATGTTTGCGAATCCTGTGATTACCGCTCGCCCAAGTGGATGGGGCAATGCCCCGGTTGCGGCGTCTGGGATTCCCTGATCCTAAGCGAAATCAAACCCGGTCCGAGCCCCGCGCCCGTGGGAAGCACTCCGATCACTACCTATGGCAGCATCGAGCCGGGCGTGTTGAAACGTTTCAGTTCGGGCCTGAAGGAGCTGGACCGCGTCCTGGGAGACGGATTCGTACCCGGGTCGCTTTTGTTGATCGGAGGAGACCCCGGTATCGGCAAATCCACCCTGATGTTGCAGGTAGCCGCCCATCTTGAGAGCGAGGGCAAGGCCGTACTGTACGTTTCAGGAGAGGAATCCAACGCGCAAATTAAATTGCGGGGCGAGCGTCTGGGCATCCGGGCCGAGAAGCTGTCGCTCTTGTCGGAGACCTGCTACGAGGTTTTGGAACAAGCCCTGGCCGGACAACATTTCGACGTGGTGTTTATCGATAGCATCCAAACCATGTACACCAAACAGATTCCCTCGGGAGCGGGCAGCATCACCCAGGTAAGAGAGGTCACCACCCGCCTGATGAACCAGGCCAAGACCAAGAACACCACGGTGGTGCTGATCGGTCACATCACCAAGGAGGGCAGCCTAGCCGGGCCCAAAACACTCGAACACATGGTGGATGGCGTCTTTTATTTCGAGGGTGACAAATACCATCAACTGCGGCTGGTGCGTTCGCAAAAGAACCGCTTTGGCCCCGCCCAGGAATTGGGCATTTTTCAAATGATCGACAGCGGCCTGGTGGAAGTGCCCAATCCCAGCCAGGTGCTGTTGGAGCAGCGGCCCACGGCCTGTGCGGGCAGCACGGTGGTGCCATGCATCGAGGGGACCCGTCCCCTGCTCGTGGAGGTTCAGGTTCTCCTGAGTAATTCGACCTATGCTTCCCCGCGCCGGGTAGCCATGGGTGTGGATACCCATCGTTTGGCGCTGATCATGGCCGTGCTTGAGAAGAAAGCCGGTCTGCAATTGCAGGGCTTGGACGTTTTTGTCAATGTGGTCGGCGGCATTTCGGTGCAGGAGCCGGCAATCGATCTAGGCCTTGCCCTGGCCATCTACTCTTCCTTCCGCAATTTGAGCCTGGACCCCGCGGTCGCGGTGTTTGGAGAGCTTGGCCTGGCGGGGGAAATCCGTTCCGTGAGCCAGGCCGAAATGCGCATGAAAGAATGCCAAAACCTGGGGTTTTCCAGAATCATCTGTCCCAAGGCCAATGCCGGAAGCGCGGGCTCCGGAATGAAGCTGCATGGCGTGAACACCCTGGTGGAGGCGCTTGAGCAAGCCCTTTGAGCGGGGCCAGGCCTGGGGATGATGCCTCAGCGGCGGGCCTCGCCGAGCATGACGCCCACGGGTCGCGCGGCGAGCCGCCAAATGCGCGGCAAAAGGAACAACATTGCCGCGACCAAAACCGCCAGCGCGATGGCCAGGATACCCGACCATCGGGGTTCCAGGACGAGGCTCGCCCCGACCAATTGCAACAGCCGCTGGTTCAACCAGAGGGCCTGAAAGGCGGAAGCGGCTCCGTACCCCAGGGCAAATCCCAGGCCCAGATCCACCAGGAGGCTGAGCGCCAGTTCAATGGTTAAAAGCGATTGTAACCGATTCGCGCTCATGCCCATGGCGCGGCAAACCGCATAGTCCCGGCGCTTGAACAGGATGAGCATTTTCAGGGTCTGGTTGAGATAAACCCCGCCAAAAATACAAAGCCCCAGCACCAGCAGCCACCCCGCCCAGAAACCGGCCTGTTGCAATTGCGCCAGGGCGCGGGCAAGAGCGCTGGGCTCTTCGATCTCGAAATCCATGGACGCGATGGCCTCGCGCACGGGAGTTGCCGGCGTATTGGCCGCCAATTCGACGGCGGCCTCGATGACGGGCGCGGGCTCAATAGCGAGTTGCCGATGCAGGTAATCCAAAACTTGATCCGGCATCGCCAAACCCAGAGCCACCTTGGGCGAATACCCCACCACACGGGCGCGAAAGGTTACCGGCGTTTCGCCGTAGGTAATGGTGAGCAAGGGCAACTTCATGGCCTCGGGAGAAAGCTCCGGTAAGCCCTGGCTAGGGGCGTAACCTCCATTGTAAATGGCCAAAATTTGAGGATTGACCACCAACGGCACGGTTTGGCCCGGGTCCCAGGCAAGTTTTTCCGGGGGCACCTGCTCGGCTACCCACTCCGGCTGAAAGCTTTGCAGGACGATATCGGTTTCAAAGCTGGCGGTGAGGATCTGGGCCCGCACCCTGGCGGGCTGATTGCCATAGCGCAGGGGCCAGGCGCCGACGACGCCGGGAAGGGCGGCCATGGTTTCCAGATTTTCGGGAGTGATGCGCTCGGGACTCCCCGGAACCGTGCGGCGGAACATCGCCACATCTTCCTTGCGGGTTCCCACGCGCAGTTCCTGGCCCGGAAGGGCGCCCAAAACCTGGCGATTGACGAACCGCGAGCCCGCGCTGGCCAATAGAAACAGAAAAAAGACGACGCCACAGCCAAAACACAGGCCAAGATGCGCCCAAAACATGATGTCCCTGGCCCCGCGATTGAGCAGCCATAGTTGGCGAAGGAACTCTTTCATGACGCGGCTCGCGGGGATTTGAGAAGGTTTTTAAAGGCGATGCATTTATGGACCTTGTCCATGACACGTGGATCATGAGTGGCCGCCAATACCGTGGCGTCGCTGGAATCGGAAAACAGCAACTCGGTCAGGAAACCCGCGGATTCGTCGTCCAGGTTGCCGGTCGGCTCATCGGCCAGGATCCAGCGCGGGCTGGTGATCAAAGCTCTTGCCGCGGCCAGGCGTTGTTTTTGCCCTCCGCTGAGGGAGGCGGCGCGGGCGGCGCCAAGGTCCGCGAGCCCAACCCTGTCCAGGCATTGGCCAATCCTCGCGGAATCGGCGCGTATCCCCGCGATCGACAGCCGCAACTCCAGGTTCTCCGCGACGGTCAAATCTTCCAAGAGATGATAATCCTGGAAAATGAAGCCCAACTCGCGGTTGCGCAAACGGCCTCGTTCCGCATCGCCTGCCCGGCCGAGATCGACGCCCGCGACGCGGACGGTTCCGCCCTGGAAGGGCAGCAGTCCGGCCAGGATCTGAAGGAAAGTGGTTTTGCCAATCCCCGAGGGCCCGGTCAAGGCGGTATGCCGCCCGGTATGGACAGAAAGGCTCAGGTTCTCGAAAAGGCTGGCGCCGGCACTGGGAAACCGGAAGCGAAGTCCCGCAACCTCGATCAATGCAAACCTCCTGATTCCGCTGACGCCGACAAACCGATCCAAACCCTCATCTTCGTGGATGGTAAGAAACCCGGGCGCGAAGATGGCGTGTGACGAGACCCCTGCCCGGGCCTAGCGAGGAAACGCATCAGCTTCGGGGAGCCCGCCAAGAGCCTCTGGGGCCCTTGGCGAAAAGGGAAACGCCCGCACTCCCCAAACCGTTTAGCGTGCTTGCAGGGTCTCGACCAACAGTTCATGAATCCGTCGATACTCGTCGTACCAGCCGCTGGGAGTTCGAAAACCGTGAGGCTCCACCGGGTAGGAGCTGAGCTCCCAACCGTGTTTCTGGAGTTCGATCAGCCTTTGGGCCAACCGCACGGAATCCTGGTACAGCACATTGCTGTCCACCATGCCGTGGCACATCAGCAAACGGCCTTTCAGGCCCTCGGCAAAATAGATCGGCGAGCTGCGCCTGTAGGCCACAGGGTCCACGGCGGGGGTATTGAGAATCCGGGCGGTGTACCAGTGGTTGTAGTAGGCCCAATCGGTCACGGGGCGGAGTGCGGCCCCGAATTGGAACACATCCGGTTGGGTGAACATGGCCATCAGCGCGATGAATCCGCCATAAGAACCGCCATAGACCCCCAGTCTCTCCGCGTCGATTCCGTGCTGATCCGCCAGGTACTTGGCGCCGTCCAAAATATCGTCGAGATCTTTGCCGCCCATGTGGCGGTAGATGGCGGTGCGCCAATCCCGGCCGTAGCCCGCGGAGGCCTGGTAATCGGGGTCGAGCACGGTGTAACCCTCTTGCAGCAGTAGATTGTGGAACATGTACTCGCGGAAATAGCCGCTCCACCCCTTATGCGCGTTTTGCAAGTAGCCGGCGCCGTGGACAAAAATTACACCGGCCCCATTGGGCGATTCCGGACGGTAGAGGCGCGCATACACCTGGCCACCGTCCCGATTGGCGTAGGTAACCACCTCCGGTTCGGCCCAGGCGATCGCGCGAAACTCTTCGCTCGCGCCGTCATAGACCACTTCCCAGGCCCGTTTTCCGGACTTGACGCGCAACACGGGCGGATGGTTGGTCCGCGAATATAAATCCGCCATGAGACGGCCGCCTACGCCCATCTCAACCACATGCCGGCCCACCCTGCTGGTCAGAGCCGTGCGCGCGCCGCCATCGAGGGGCATGCGATAGAAGTGCAACTCCCCTGGATGCACCTCGGTGCTGTGGAAGTACCAACTCTTGCCATCGGGCCCTTCGTAGGGGTGATGCACCTCGAATTCGCCCTCGGTGAGAGCCCGCGTTTGCGACGTTTCCAAGTTGTGTTCGTATAGGTGCTGATATCCGGAGGCGTCGGATATGAACATGATTCGGCCGCCATCGGAACGCCAAAACGCGGCCCCCGAAACATAGCCCGCGGTGCCAATGCCACGAAAGATATACTGAACCCAGGCGGGATCGTATTGGTGTTGGACCAGGGACCAATCCATGGTTGTAGGATCCAGGGCAAGGATCCACTTATCTTTATAGTCACGACTAAAGACGGTCACCAGGAACAGGTTTCCGCCCGGCTGGAACCCGCCGGGAACGAAAATGACAGGACGCGGACCCTCCTCTTCTTTGGGTAAAAACTGGCGGTCTTCTTCCGAAAGGCTCTCCTTGATTTCCGCGAGGCGATCCGTGTCAATCTCGGGGATTTCGTAGAGGTCCAACCAGCGAACTTCTCCCTCGTTGAGGTCCGCGATGGCCAGTTTCCAGGTTTTGGTTTCGTGGCCCACCCGCGGCCGGGTAGGTTTGATTTTGACTTCCCCCTCCTTGTTGATGAACTCCGCGTAATCGTCACTCTCGCCATCCTTTTCCGGCTCGAGTACGATCGAGGCAAAGCGGCGGTCCTCGGACACATCCAGAACCCAACGGTCATCGCCGTCCACACCGAATTCAGGCGTCTTGTAGTTCTTGCCCAGGTAAAGGTTTCCGGGTTTGGAAAGAGGGCCCAATTGCCTTTTGAGAGACCGGTCCCGATCGAGGGCGTCCTCTCGCTTGTACAAATTCTCCACGTAGTTCAGGAGTTTTTTCTCCTCCGAGGTGTAATAGGTTTCCTTTTCTTCATCCTCCTCGTCAAGAATCCACCGGGTGAGCTGGACGGACTGACCTGTTGTCAACGAAAAGCCATGCAGGTCCCCGTCTTCCCGGTAAACGAAATCCCGCGGTCCCAGGAAACGCACGAACTTGAGGTTGGCGGCCCGCGAAATCAATGGATAAGGGTCCTCCCCCGTTTTCTGCAGCCAGAGGTCACCGGCGATTTCAAGAATGCGAATATCGCCACGCGCATAAACCGCGCCGCGCAGGGCATGGGGCAGATCTTCGGCTTTACAATCACTGACCGTCCGCGTCTTGAGGTCGTATTTCATCCATGCCCGCGGTTCGGGATTGGCCCTGGGCACCTGGAAATACACGGTGTTTCGGTCTTCATCGACCACGGCGTTACCGGGAATGGCGCCCATCCAAATGGGGTCGCGCATGATTTTTTCTAGGGATAAGTCCTGAGAGTATACGAACAAGGCCGCGAAAAACGGCAACAATTTCAACATAACCTGGTTTCTCCTTCATCGTTCGAGGGTCATTATAATCAGGCAGAAGCGCGAGGGAAAGCGAAGCCTTGCGGGGGCGGGCCGGACGGCGAGCCATGGGGTAAAAAACAAAAACCACCAACTCAACATTTTTTTGAAAACCCACGCCGCCAGGAAATTTCACCTTTTTTGTGGTATAAACTCGCAAAATCTCCGAGGGTTGCGCATCTTTTTTACGCCCGCATAGCAGGTGAAGTTGCCATGTTCCTAATTCCCATCAGCCATGAGGAAACCACGCTTCGCAAGGTTCCCTTTGTCGCCTTCACCCTGATCGGGATTTGCGTGGCCGTGTTCCTGCGTCAGTTGTTGCTCACCTCCGAGGAACAATCCCTGCGCCGCCTGACCGAGGCCTTCTTTTATTACAGCGAGCGTTCCGACTATCTGGATATGCCGCCCGAGCTGGAAGATTTTTTTGGAAACCTGGATGTGCCCGAGGAATTGCTGACCCAACTGCGGTTGGAACGGGGTTTTGACGCCCGGTCCCTCAGTCGGGAACAAATCGAAAATGAGCAGGCGCATTTGGAGAGCCTGGTGGGCAAAGCGCTCGACCAGACGAGGCTGGGTTTCTTCCGCGAATGGGGCTTAACGCCCGCCAAAATGAAAGCGGCCAGCATGATTACCGCGCTTTTCATCCACGCGGGTTTTTGGCATTTATTCGGCAACATGCTGTTTCTCTACTTGTCGGGTACGGTGATGGAAGACCGTTGGGGCCCCGCCTTCTTCGCGGTTTTCTACATCTTGGGCGGCGTTTTTTCAGGGCTGGTATTTGCGCATACCTACCCCAACCTGAACCTGCCCCTGGTTGGCGCTTCCGGCGCCATATCCGCGATTATGGGCGCCTTTCTGATCAAGTATTGGCGGACCAAAATTAAATTTTTCTACCTTATTTTTTTCTTTATCCACGGCACTTTCGAGGCTCCGGCCTGGATCATACTGCCCTTCTGGTTCATTGCCCAAGTATTGATGGCCGGACTCACCCATAACATCAATCCCGAGGGCGGCGGAGGCGTGGCTTACCTCGCTCATATCGGGGGGTTCGTGTTCGGAGTGGCGGTGGCTCTGGGTTATGCCTGGTCGGGTTTGGAGCGCAAATGGTCGCCCACGGGCATCGATTTGGACGCGCCCGAGCACAATCCCTTGCGGGCCGCGGAATTGGAGCTGAATCGGGGTAAAAAGGACAAGGCGCTGGAAATCTTGGCCAAGGGCGCCACGGAAGAGCCGAACCACATCGAACTGCTCTTGGCTTACCGTGACCTGGCCAAATCGCAAGCGCGTATGAAAGATCAGGTGCGAGCCCTGCAAAAACTGATCAAGGCAACGCTCAAAGAGGGTTGGTTCGGGGAAGCCTACGAGCATTGGCTGGATCTGCGCGAGGCCGCACCCCGGTTGCACATTCACACCGGTCTGTCTCTGGAATTAGCCCAAGCCCTTACCGACAATCAACTTCAATCGGAGGCGGGCGCGGTGCTGGAAAACGCCTTCGCCTCCTCGCGGGATCCCAATCCTAAGGTTCTGATTAAAATGGCTGGAATTGCCGCTCGCGCGGCCGCACCTATCGGGAAGGACATCCTGCAATCCGCGCGATCGCTTCCCGCTTTGAGCCCCTCGGAGACACAACGGCTTCAGGAATTGGAGACAGCGCTCCAACGGAGCCTTTCCGAAGCGCAGAATCGCGGTTTGATGGGTCGGGGTTCTCCCTTTCAGGAGCCCGATGGGGAGGGCATCGCGTTATCGGCTCCTATTCACTCGGATGATTCCGGCAGCCCCTTCGCCCCAGCACTGAATGAAGAGCCCACCGTTGAGGAAGCGCCCTCCTACACGCCCATGGTCCAAAAGCTACAAATTTTTGACGCGATCCCCCGCGCCATCGACCAGCGCGGCTGGCTGCTGTACATCCAAGGAAAGCATCAAAGGCATATGCGCTTTGACCAAATAAAGGCAATGGCTCTGGCCGCCATTAGACAAAAGGAGGGAAGGCCCTATCTGATTTTGGACCTGATCCACGATGACCTGGAGCAACCGCTGCCAAAGCATAGGGCGTTCCGCATTCGCTCCGACAGCTTCGACCCCAGGTCGTTGGTGAAGAACGAGCCTCAACCCG
>JBGTRP010000071.1:0-15067 GCA_041940685.1 Acanthopleuribacteraceae bacterium | reverse complement strand
CGCGGCGAGTTTGGGCCGGGCGGAGACCGCCATGAACCATTTCATTGAGGCGGTGAAGGCCGATCCCGAGCCGCCGGCGCCTCATGTAGCCATGGCGACCCTCTATGCCCGTCTCGGAAAAAAGGCCGAGGCGGAACAGGTTTTCCAGCGATGGCTGGCCGCATTTCCCAATCCCCGCCATTTGCAAATCGCCGTACAAACCCTGTCGGGTCTGGGCATGGGTGAAGCGGCGCAACGACTTTCACGCGGCGGCCGTCCCCGTTAGAGTGCTCGTTGGGTGGCCGATTCCCAGGGCCGGCGGCTTCGCCCGGGTACGCGACCTCCGGGTTCGGGTTTCAGTAAAGATACGGAAAACCGAATTCAAAAAATCGGATTCTGTGAGCTATATTCCAAAAAATTGAACTTTGGGCCTCGGAAAAGACAAAAACCCGTAGACTTATTTTATTTATAAAGCTCTTGTTTCAAATCAGTTATGATGGTTTTTGCAAAAGAATTCGACTTCTTTCTTCCAGTTGGTACAAAACCTGCTCAAACGAGGCTGGGGATAACATGCCGACAAATTTATTTTCGAGGTTTTGTTAGCCCGCCACATTTTGCTTAATGCTATTGATTCACTAAGCATTTGTGGTCTTACCTATCTTGCAAGGAGGGGAATTCATGACTCCCAAAAGAAGTCAATTTAATTGGCTCTTGTCAGCCGTACTCCTGGTGTTGGGCAGCTTTGCCTTCGGCCAAGGGTACAAGGGCTCCGTATATGTTACGGTCGAAGACGGTAACGGCGGAACCCTGCCAGGCGCTGTAGTAAGCCTCAGCGCTAGCACCTTTAATCGTTCGTTCGTAACGGATGCGAACGGTGTCGCACGTTTCGTGGGCTTGACCCCGGACGTTTACGAAGTCAAGGTCGTCATGACCGGCTTCAACACCGTTGTTCGCCCCAATGTGGACGTTGAAACCGGCGCCAACGTAAAGTTAACCATTAACTTGCAGCCGGCCACGCAAACGGAAGAATTGGTTGTTGTAGCGGAAACCCCGCTGATGGATACCAAGAAAGTAGGTACCTCCACCAACCTGAACACCGCCGAACTGGAAATGATCCCGACCTCCCGTGATCCCTGGGCTGTTCTGGACACCGTTCCCGGTATTCAAAGTGACCGCATCAACTTGGGCGGTAACGAAAGTGGTCAGCAGTCCACCTTCGTATCCAAGGGCGATGACGGCGACAACACCTCTTGGGTAATGGACGGTGTCGTATTCACCGACTTTGCCGCTGAGGGCGCCACCTCTTCCTACCTTGATTTCGGTAGCTTCTCTCAAATCGGCTTCACCACCGGTGGTTCTGATGTATCCAACGGTGCTGCCGGCGCCGTAATGAACTTCGTTACCAAGCAAGGTTCCAACGAGCACACGGGCAGCATGCGTCTGTTGTGGGCTGACCAGGACTTCTCCTCGAAGAACGTTGACGTTGACCCGATCGACGGCCAGCTCAAGCAAAACTCCGTAATCGAGTCCTTCGAGAAGGGTTTTGAAATCGGCGGTCCGATCATTAAAGACCGTTTGTGGTACTGGGGTGCCTTCAACCAGAACACGATCGACAACCTGACCCGTTCGGGACAGCGCGACAAAACCAACCTGGAAAACACCAGTGTGAAACTGCACGGCGACATTACGCCCACCACTCGCGGTACGATCTTCTACACCAAGGGTGCCAAGATCAAAGACGGCCGTGGTGCCGGCCCCAACCGTGCTCCTGAAACCACCTGGGACCAGGATGGTCCTTCTCCCATCTACAAGTACGAGATCAGCCAATTGATCGGTCAATCCACCGAGCTGCAGTTCATCTACGGCCGTGTGGATGGCGGTTTCAACCTGACTCCGAAAGGCAATCCCAGTGAAATCCAAGCCGTTTACGACGAAGCTCTCGGCTCTTGGATCAACAGCTACTACACCTTCGCCAGCAAACGCCCCGGCCGCAACTATACCGCCAAAGGTACGACCTTCTTGGGCTTGGGCAATGTTGACAATGAATTCGACTACGGGTTCCAGTATCAGGAATTCCAAGCAACCACCGCCGGTGGTTGGGGAACCGAGCAAAACGTTTGGTTGGATGACTACCACGCGGTAGGCGGCCAGTCTTACTTCTTTGCTTATCGCGATGCCGTTACCGCTCGTGAGATTGAGTCTACCGCCATTTGGCTGCAAGACACGATCACCACCGGTAACTGGACCATCAAGGCCGGTCTGCGCTACACCACCTCCGAGGGTAACAACCTTGGTGGCGCCATTGCGCCGAACCCCTACTTCCCCGAAGCCTTGCCCGCACTGGGCTACAACGGTGACTCTCCCGTATTTGATTGGAACAATATCGCTCCCAGCATCGGCGCGACCTACACCTTTGGCGCCGACAACCAGTACCTGGTTCGTGGTAGCTATCGTCGCTACTATGACCAGATCGGCACCAGCGATGTTGACTTCGCCAACCCGGTATCCTCCAGCCGAATCGTGGGCTGGTGGGACGACCTGAACGGCGACCAGCAGTTCCAATTGGGTGAGGAAAGCTTCCCCGTACCGGGCGATCCGTACAGCTTGGCCACCCGGAACGTCAACACGGCTGATCCGACCCTGGCCGTATCTCCCAACTTCATCGACCCGAACCTCGACGCTCCTGAAGTGGACGAGTTCCTGATCGGTGGTGAGTGGGCGATTACTCCCGGGTTCACCGTTTCCGCGGCTTACACGCATAGAGAGCGGTCCAACACCACCGGTTCCTTCCTGCAAGGTGGCATTACCTCCGCCGACTATGAAATCGTGGGATTTGTTGAAGGGGTCAACCCCGTCAACGGTCAATCCTACAGAGAGCCCGTCTACGGTCTGAACGCCGCTGGCGACGCCAAGAACCCCAGCCGCGATACCTTCCTCACCAATCGTCCCGATTACGAGGAAATTTTCGACGGTTTCGAGTTCACCGTTACCAAGCGTCTCTCCAACCGTTGGATGGTCCGTGGTTACCTGGCCTTCCAGGATTGGACCCATGACGTTGGCCCGAACGCCTTCCAGAACCCCACCATCGGTCAAACGCGTGCAAACGTGGATGGTGGCGACATGGCCGTTCGCGCCGCCGGTTCCGGCCCCAAGGGCGATATCTTCACCGGTACCGCTTCCTGGTCCGCGAACATCAACGGTCTGGTCCAACTGCCCTGGGATGTCAACATCTCCGGTAACATCTACGCGCGTGAAGGTTATACCGCTCCCTTGTACGTGAGCCATAACTTCACCGATGCTGGCGGTCGTTCCGCCTCTGGCGTAGTTTCCATCGGAGACTTCGACACCCTGCGCATGGATGACATCTTCAACATCAACATGAAGGTTGCCAAGGTATTCAACCTGGGCAGCACCAAAGTTGACCTGGCCGTGGAAGTTTTCAACGTGCTCAACGAAGATTCTGTTCTGCAGATTCAACGGCGCGTGGCTTCCGGCGCGGGCGCGAACTCGGATTCGACCTTCGGTCGCATCAACGAGACCCTGTCTCCGCGTCTGGGTCGCTTCAGTGCAACCGTCAACTTCTAAGATCCTTTCTTAGATCAAGAAAAGAAAGCCCTGGCTTCGGCCAGGGCTTTTTTTTGAGCGCCATGCCCCCAACGGATTGCGTCTAGACCCCTCGTTGGGTTCCACGGCACTGACGATTCCGTTGAATTCTAATCCGGACTTAAATTGCTGATTACTGCCGTCTAGGCGTTCCCAAACATTCCCAAAAACCTTAAGCAACTGATTGCCAAGGCGGATAGGTGGTTTTTTCTTTCATGAGGGCCCGATTTCAACATCGAAACGGTTTTCTTGTCTGCCTGCTTCTTTTGACCTTTTGCGGTAGGGCTCCCGATTTCCCTGCGCCTGTAGCGGAGGGAGCGGCGCCGCTCGTCGATGGAGTGGAGAAGGGTCCCGGCCGCGACGTGATTTTGATTACCGTGGATACCCTGCGCGCGGACGGTCCCGGCTTTTCCGGCGCCGGCAAGGCGGAAACCCCGGTTTGGGATCGGATGGCGGCCCAAGCAGCGGTGTTTTCCTTTGCCCACGCCCATGCGGTCACCACGCTTCCCTCGCATTGTTCCATCTTTACCGGTCTTTACCCCTACCAGCATGGCGTGCGCGACAACGCCGGATTCGTGCTGGACGACCGATTTGCCACCCTCACCGGGATCCTGAAAGGCGCCGGGTATCGAACGGGCGCCTTCATTTCCGCCTTTCCACTCGATGCTCGCTTTGGATTGAATCGAGGTTTCGAGGTCTATGACGATCAATACCAGGGCTTTGGCAAGCAAGACTTTGTGTTTGCCGAGCGGCCGGGTTCGGAAACCTTGGAGCGAGCCATCCGTTGGTTCGAGAGCATGGAGGGGCAACCCCGCTTCCTATGGCTGCATTTATTTACGCCCCATTTCCCCTATGAGCCGGAAGAACCATTTGCCACCCGCTACCGGGATCGCCCCTACTATGGAGAGGTCGCCACCACGGATAAGATTCTGGGGCCCTTTCTGACGCCCATGATCGAGGGGCGGACGAGGCCGGCCATTCTGGTGTTCACTTCCGATCACGGCGAGGGTCTTGGAGAACACGGGGAACTCACCCATGGAACTTTTGCCTATGAATCCACCCTGAAAATTCCGTTGTTCTTTTGGGCGCCCGGCCTGATCGAGCCTGGGACTTTCGATCTTTCCGCCCGCCATATTGATATTCTGCCCAGCCTGCTCCACCTCTTGGACCTTCCTTTTCCTGACGACCTTCCCGGGCGCTCTCTCTTCTCCAAACCATCGCCCGGTACAGACGGCGGCGTGTATTTCGAAGCGCTGATGACCCACCTCAACCAGGGTTGGGCGCCTCTGCAAGGGCGTATTGAGCATGGTTTCAAATCCATCCGCCTTCCCCAATCCGAAATTTACGATTTGAAGAATGACCCCGAAGAAAAGGCCAATTTGGTTCAAACCGAAGTGGGGCGCATGGAGGCGGCGTTTACTAGAATTCCCGCGGTGGATGGCGCGGATAGCCAGCGGCAACAGCTCACGCAAGAAGAGATGGAAATGCTTCAATCCTTGGGGTACGCCGCTTCCGATTCCGCCTCCGCCAACCCCGAAACGGGTCCAGACCCCAAGGATATGATCGAGGCCGATCAAATGTTAAAAAGGGCGCTCGATCTGTTTCACCAGGGGAAGCAGGAAGCGGCGGTAAACCTGCTCAGGAACACCATCGATCGCTTTCCCAGCTTCGAGCCCGCCTATAGCGACCTCGCTTTTATCCTTCAATCGTCGGGAAACCCTACGGAATCCGTCTCCGTGTTAAAACAGGCGGTTGCGGCCGGCATTCAGACCGAGGGTTTCCTCCGGACCCTGGCCCTTGCGCTCGCGCAGGTGGGCGCCTTTCAGGAGGGTTACGATATTCTGTTTCCCTGGCGCGAAAGCGCCGATCCGGATACCCGCCGCGCATTGGGGAAGATGCTCGCGGGGTTGGGGCGTTTCGCGGAGGCTGAAGCGGCGTTTTTGGGCGCATTGGAGCTGGATTCCACCAATCCGGATGCCCATGTGGATTTGGGAACGCTGTATTTGGGAGGCGGTCAGGCGGACAAGGCCCGCGAGCAGTTTCAACTCGGACTAGAACAGGATCCCGCCAACCCGCGCGCATGGAATGGATTCGGCATCACCCAGGCCAGGAGCGGCAATCGCGCCGCGGCGAAAGAGGCGTTCGAGAAAGCGATCCAGGCGGACGCCAATTTCGCGGATGGGTACCTTAACTTGGCACGAATCTTCCTTGCCATGGAAGAGAAAGAACAGGCGGTAGAGACGCTCCACCGCGGACTGGGTGAGCGTGTCGGCGTCAAACGAGAAAAAATGCGCCAAATGTTGGCCCAATTGCAGTGATGGTTGGCCGCCCGCATATTGGCGCAATGCGTGAGCCAACCTTATTTCTAGGATGAATAGGAGTAGGATTATGATGTCGATAAGCCTCGTTTTGGGGATGTGTTTGTCGGCTTGGCCGGCCGTGTTGAAAGAGGAAGGCGCCGCGCCTCCTCCCAAAGAGGTTGTGGTACCCAGGGTGGACATAGGCGTCCGCGCATTAGGAGCCAGGAAACAGGCTCAACTCGCCACGAAAGACCGGTTCGGCGTCTATTGTGATTTCCAGTTCCGGGACCAGCTCGAGCAGAGCGGGATTACCTTCGTACATGGGGTGACGCGGGACAGCACCAAGGACTATAAGGCCGTTCACTACGATCACGCCAACGGGCTCGCGGTCGCGGATGTGGATGGCGACGGCCGCTACGATATTTATTTTATCTCCCAAACGGGAAGGAACGAGTTATGGCGCAACCTGGGCAATGGCAAATTCGAGGATATCACCGCCGCCGCGGGCGTTGGGCTGGACGACCGAATCTCCGTGACCGGGGCCTTCGCGGATATGGATAATGACGGCGATCCGGATCTTTTGGTGACGACGGTTCGGATGGGCAATGTGTTTTTCAGAAATGAAGGTAAAGGCCAATTCGTCGATGTTTCCAAGGACTGGGGCTTTGATTATGTGGGCCACTCCTCGGGCATGGCCGTCTTCGATTACGATCGCGATGGGCGGTTGGACTGCTTTTTGACCAACGTGGGGAACTACACCACCGAAAGCCGCGGCGAGGCGGGCTACTACATTGGCAGAGAGGATGCGTTCAAGAGTCATCTCTTTCCCGAGCGAGCCGAGGCGAGCATCCTTTACCGCAACATGGGCGGTAAGCTCAAGGATGTATCGCGGGATGTTGGCCTGGTGGATCATTCTTGGAGCGGCGACGCCAATTTCGTGGATATCAATGCGGACGGCTTTTTGGATCTTTACCTGCCCAATATGCAGGGCGATGATCACCTGTATATCAACTTGGGAGGGAAAAAATTCGAGGAAAAAACCGAGTCTTATTTCCCCAAAACATCATGGGGCGCCATGAGCGTCAAATTCTTCGATTACAACAACGACGGCCTGTTGGACCAAATCGTGACCGATATGCACTCCGATATGGCCAAGGTGGTCGGCCCCAAGGATGAAAAGTTGAAGAACAAGTCGAGATACTCCGAGCAGACCCTTCAAGGGGGCGCCAACAACATCTTCGGCAATGCCTTCTACAAAAACCTGGGCGGCGGCAAGTTCCAAGAGATCTCGGATGCGGTCGGCGCGGAGAATTACTGGCCATGGGGCGTGTCCACCGGAGATCTCAACGCGGATGGTTACGAGGATGTTTTCATTGCCTCCAGTATGAGCTTTCCCTTCCACTACGGCATCAATTCCGTGTTGTTGAACAACCGTGGCGAGAAATTACTCGACAGTGAATTTATTCTAGGAGTGGAGCCCCGGCGGGGTGGCCGGACCCATATCCCCTGGGTGCTGATGGACTGCTCGGGGGAGGATAAGGATCACTCCTTCTGCAGGGGAAAAGAGGGGCGGTACCAAACCATGGGCACCATCGGAACGCGCGCCTCAGCGCTATTCGACCTGGACGAGGATGGAGATTTGGATATCGCGACCCTCGAATTCGGCGCCGAACCCCAAATCCTCATCAGCGACCTGAGCGCCCGGAAGAAGATCCGTTTTCTCAAAGTGGAGCTGGAGGGCAAAGCCTCCAACCGCGACGGACTTGGCGCCCTGGTGCGAGTGAACGTCGGCTCCCGTACGCTCACTCAGCTCAATGACGGAAAGTCAGGTTACCTCACCCAGAGCTCGCTGCCGCTGTACTTTGGTTTGGGCGATGCGGAGAAGGTGGACCGGATTGAAATTTCCTGGCCTTCCGGCGTACGCCAAATCGTGGATAAGGATATTCCCATCAATGATCTCATGCGCATCGTGGAGCCGGAAAAGCCATGAAACGAAACCTTTCATTTCGATTCAACCAAGGTAAATAAAACAATGGATGTTCAGTCTTGACTTATGGAGGCTTTCTAAAATTGGAGCTGAATGCGGCAACCTGGCATTCCTCCGTGATTTAGGCCGAAAATAGGACTATTTTTCGGCTCAAAAATGAATCAAACGAGATGGATTTCTCGTATAAATACCAAGGGATCCTGGGGAATTACCACGGAGAGACGGGTGATTTGTATGCATGCATAATTTCATTGCTGATTTTAGGTAGAATTGACTTTTTAGGTTTCTAGTATTTCAGACTAGAAATCAAATATATTTTTTTATTTGACATTTATCTTCTTCTGTGTTTCTCAGGTGATAGCCGACATGCTGTGGACATTCTCCCCCCATAATAAGCGCCTGCTTCATGCGTTTTTCGGATCCCCTCTCGTGTTTCTTTTGGCCATTTCGGGATGCCGGGAAGAGCCCAAAGCGCCCGTGAAGCTGTTGAAAGGGAAGGGGTGGGAAGAACAGCCGAAACAGCAATCCAGCAAGGCTGCATTTCCCTTTGAAGATCAAACTGAGACCGTGGGAATCGATTTCACTCATCAAAGCGGGATGGCGGGAGAATATTTCTTCTGTGAAATCATCGGCGCGGGCGGCGCGCTCCTCGACTACGACGGGGACGGCGACCTGGATGTTTATTTGGTCCAGGGACATCCATTGGGAGAGAGGCCTACGGATGAGGCGGAACCCCCGCGAGACCGCCTGTTCCGCAATGATCTGAAATCCGCATCCCCCGGGAATTCCGACCCGCGCTTTACCGATGTGACCGCCGACAGCGGCCTGGATGCTCGCGGATACGGCATGGGCGCCGCGGCCGGTGATTACGACAATGATGGTTGGCCGGATCTCTACATTACCAATTTTGGATGCAATCAACTCTACCGCAATCAGGGGGACGGCAGCTTTCACGATGTGACCGCGGCGGCTGGCGTCGATGATCCGCGTTGGAGCGTAAGCGCGGCATTTCTGGATTACGATCGAGACGGCTTTTTAGACCTCTACATCGGCAATTACACCAATTTCACCCTGGCCACGAACAAGAGATGCTACCAGGGGTCGCTTGATTACTGTCACCCTTCCTCTTACGAGGCCGTGCCCGACAGGCTCCTGCACAACGAGGGAGACGGCAGCTTTCGGGACGTTACCGATTCCGCGGGGTTGAATGCGGCTTATGGCCGCGCCCTGGGCGTGGTTTGCGCCGATTTCAACGGCGACGGCTGGCAGGATATTTACGTCGCCAATGATGGGACCGCCAATCAACTGTGGACCAATCAGGGAGATGGAACTTTTCGCGAAACCGCCATGCTGGCGGGCGTCGCCATGAACGAATCCGGGGTGGCCGAGGCGAGTATGGGCGTTGCCGCGGGCGACTTTGACGGTGATGGCGATGATGATTTGTTCATGACCCATCTGCGCAATGAAACCAATACCCTCTACGTCAACCAGGGGAATGGCATGTTCAGCGATGAAACCGTGCTGACCGGGCTGGGCGCGCCCAGTATTCCCTATACCGGCTTCGGAACGGGCTTTTTGGATTTTGACAACGACGGCTGGTTGGATCTTTACATTGCCAATGGCGCCGTCGCCAAGATCTCGGAATTGGAGTTAGCCGGCGATCCTTACCCATTCCATTTTCCCGACCAGTTGTTTCACAACCGGGGGAATGGGCAATTCGAGGATGTCAGCGCGCGTTCCGGGCCCGTTTTCGCTCTTTCCGAGGGAGGACGCGGCGCCATGTTCGGGGATGTGGACAACGATGGGGATGTCGATATTTTCGTGGTCAACAACAATGGGAGGGCGCGTTTTTTTCGCAATCGGATCGGCAATCGCAATGCTTGGATCGGCCTGCGATTGCGCCATCCCTCCCTCAAGCGAGATGCCTACGGGGCCAGGGTCGCCATCTACCGAAAGGACCTGCCGACCATCTGGCGGGGGGTTCGGGCGGATGCCAGCTATGCCTCGGCCAGTGATCCGCGCGTTCTGATCGGTTTGGGCGGGTTTCCGGAAATAGAAAAAATTCAGGTGCTGTGGCCCGATGGGAAAGCGGAAGAATGGGGGGCGCTATCCGCAAATCATTGGCATGAATTGGTCCAGGGCGCTGGATCCTCGGAGGAATAACGAACATGGGCGCAACTTGGAAAGCGATACGAACGGAAGTTTGGGCCTTCTTTCTGCTGGCCGTTGTTTTGGGTTGCGGCGGGAACAGCGATCCCGTCTCGTCTGAGCCAATCGCCCAGGAGCCTGTCACCGGCGGCCAGCTCTTCGCCTCGGGTTTGGCCGATCCGCTCGCGCCTACGCCAGAGGAGGCCGCGGGCCTCTCCGAGGAAGTGAAACGCAGGCTTTTGGAGCGCCGTGAAAAATTGATGAGGTTAACCACCGACTCCGCCTCCTCCGTGCCCCAGCTAGCCGAGGCCAACGGCGAGTTGGGTATGATCTACCACGCCTACAAGCTTTTCCGTTTGGCCGATATCTGCTACACGAGGGCTACACGGGCGGCTCCCGATGACTTTCGTTGGTGGTATTACCTGGGCAAAGTCAAGCAGAGTCGATTATTGCTGGAGGCTTCGCGTGCTTGTTTTGAAAGAGCCTTGCAAATCGATCCTGACCAGGCCCCCTTGTTAATTGAATTGGGCGAAATCTATCGCAAGGACACCGAGTTGGAACGGGCCAAAGCCATGTTCGGCAAGGCCTTGGAGCTTCGCGCCGATTGTGCGCCCGCGATGGTGGGGCTGGCCCAAATCGCCAACCTGGAGAAACGCCACGCCGATGCATTGATGCTCGCGCAAAAGGCCCTGGACCTCCAGCCTCATAGCTCGATCCCGCGCTATATCGCCGGGCTCGCCAGCCGGGGGTTGGGCGATTTGGAAAAAGCAGAGGCCTACCTGGAGCCCCGGGAGGGCGCCACCGAGGGGCTCGTGTTTCAGGACCCCTGGATGGAGCGCGTGAAGGGTTTGGGCTCCCATGCAAAGCAAATCTTTGAGGCGGGCAACCGCGCCATGGCCCAGGGCCGGCTGGACGCCGGCCTGGAAGCGTTTCGCCAGGCCCTGGAGGAAGAGCCCCAAAACCCCGCCTTTCGTTCCAAGCTCGCTTGGGCGCTCCTGAAAAAGGGCGATAAGGCCGGGGCCCTCCACGAGTATCGTATCTTGGCGCGCGACCGTCCCGGCAACAGCGGCGTCCACTACAACATGGGTGGTTTGCTGCTGGAAATGGGGCGTCCCGCCGAGGCGGCCACGGCATTTCAGAAAGTGGTTGAACTGGATCCCGACAACATCGAGGTTTCCCTTTACTTGGCGGATGCGCTGCGGATCGCCGGAAGGCATCAGGAAGCCCTGGAACAGTATCAGAAAGTGGTGACAGAGAGACCAAATCTAACCGGCGCCCGGATCGGAAGGGCATTGATGGCCTTGCGCCTGGAACAATTCCAAGCCGCGCTCGCATACTTGGAAGAGGACGTGGAAGCGGTTCCCGGAGCGGCGTTTTTCCGGCTTGCGCGGGCGCGCGTACTGGCGACCAGCCCCGTGGAAGCGATTCGCGACCCCGCCCGCGCCTACTCCTTGGCGCGCCCCGTCCCGGGAGCGGAGCCCCGGCGGGAGGGATTGGAAACCCTGGCCATGGCGGCGGCGAATATGGGGCGTTTTGAAGAGGCGGTTTCTCTTCAGGAGCGCGCCTTGCGCCTGTCGCCGCCGGGCGATCCCCATCGGGCCATCGCCGCGCAAAGGGCCGAGGGCTACAAAGCGCGGCGCGCGCCCCGCAGGCCCTGGGAATGGGATGAAAGGATTTTTTCCGTTCCCTCTTACGCGAGGCGATAATCCCTCTTATCAAATTATGAGTTTCAGGCATTTCATTTGCCTGAATATGCGGGCAGTGCCGCGCTGGTTTCGCTGGTCCAGCGCGGGCCTTGCCTTTTCCACTTCCGCGACCCCAATTCCCCGATTACTCGAGCTTGGCCGCCTCCCGCTGATAAACGCCCGCCCTGGTCTTCAATCCCAGGCGCAGGGCCACCTTCGCGGCGCGTTCGAAGTTGGCCTTGGTTGGAAAATCCCGGAGCCATTCATCCAGAGCGCCGACGGCGCGGGCGGGGTTCTTCATGCTGGCGTAGAGGTAGGAAAGCGCCACATGCGCCTCGCCGTAACCGGGCTCTAAGGCAACCGCTTTTTTCATCATCTCCAAACCCCTGTTCGCGTTGCCGGTGCGCGCGAGGCTATCGCCCAGGGCGTGATAGGCCAGGGTTAAGGTTTTGGAGGTGCGGACCTTGTCTTCAAGGGCAATACATTTTTCGAGATAGGGTATTGCATTCCCATGTTGGTTGGCCTGGCGGGCCTGCCGGCCAAGGACGAGATTGGCATAGGGCGCGCTTAAGGCGCTGTCCGTGAATTTTTGCAGAATTTGTTGGGCGTAGGACACCGCCAGTTCGGTATGGCCTCCGTCGAACAAGGGCAGCAACAGTTGGGCGCCCGCCACGTCCAGCCCCAGCTCCATGGCCTTGCGCGCCGAACCGAGCGCTTCCTCTGTTTTGCCCAGGCCCAATTTGATGGTCGTCAGTGAAATCAGGTAATTGAGGTGATCGGGATAGCGGCCGAGGCCTTCCAAACAGACATATTCCGCTTGATCGAGCTTTCCCTGTTCCACGAGCGCCTGAATGAGCAGGTAGCGCCCGTCGTTGAGACTTGGGTTTTGCTCCAGCATGGGAACGATAAAGGCTTCGGTTTCCGCGAATTTCTTCTCGGCCAACAGCGCCTTGGCCTGATCGAGTTGTTTGAAAACCACCATTTGCGTTTTTGGATCGAGAGCGTCAGCGGGGTCGACGCCCACAACGCCTCCCGTATAACCGAGCGAGGCCAGCAACTCCAGGTCCTCCGCGGAGGTTTCCTGAGTGGTTTGCACCCCCTCTCCAATTTCGGCCAGGAGTCCGACCATGGCGCCGGGAACGGAACGCTTTCCAAAAAGGTTCTCCAACTCCGCGGGGTCGCTCTCCAAATCATAGAGTTCGGGGCCACAGATTTCGATGTAGTGGAGGTTCTCACGGATCACGGACTTGGAGCCGCACCAGCCGAATTGCAGGAAGGGGTAGAGGGTTTCGGCGAACAACATGCGGTCGCCGGGGATTTTGCGGCTGCCGAAGATGGGAATCCCCTCGCCGGGATCTCCCTCTAGCCCGAGTGAATCGAGAATGGAGGGCTTGATATCGATCAGTCCCACGGGCTCGGCCACACGCGTTCCGGCACGAGATCCGCCCGGCAGCTTCACCAGCAGCGGGACCTGGATGCTCTCACGGTACACCAGCACGCCATGCTCGTCCTCGCCATGTTCCCCAAGACCCTCGCCATGGTCGGATAACACCAGGATCAGGGCCGGATCGTAGAGCCCTTCCCGTTTCAGGAAATCGAAGAAATGGGCCAGAACCGAGTCTGTATAAGCGATTTCGCCATCATAGGCGGAAGGGTAGCGGGAGGCAAAGGGTTCCGGCGCCTCATAAGGAGCGTGGGGATCGTAGAGATGCAGAAACAGAAAGAAGGGTTCCGCGCCGCGACTCTCCAACCATTGAATCGCCGCATCGGTGGAAAGGTCGCCCCGGCGTTGCGCGAACATACGGATGCGGTTTTCCGCCTTGGTGCTCATGTCGTCGTCGAAAAAGTCGAAGCCCTGCGCGATGCCGGTCGATTGCTTCAGGACCATGCTGGAAATGATTCCCCCGGTCCGGTAGCCATTGGCCTTGAGCACCTCCGCGAGCGTTTCAAAGCGATCCTCCAAGACAAAGCCCGCGTTGTTGCGAACCCCGTTCGCGGGCGTGGTGAGACCGGTCATGATATTGGAGTGTGAGGGGAGCGTGAGCGGATAGTGGGCGTAGGCGCGTTCGAAGAGGATCCCATCGCGGGCCAAAGCGTCGAGCGCGGGGGTTTCCACGGCGGAATATCCGTACACGGGCAGGCGGTCGGAGCGCAAGGTGTCCAAGGAGATCAGAATCACCGGGGCTCGTGGAAAGACCTCTTCTCGGCCTCCACATGAGCTGGTTAAGAGGAACGTTAGCAAAAGAGCGCTGAAACAAGGAATGGTCATGGAAAAACGCAAGGATACATCCTCCCGCGGATGGACTTGTTCGCAACTGAACCGGCTGAAACCGCGCGCGGTTACGGCATGTGGTCTATTTTAGCGGGATGCGGCGGGGACGCCTAGCCCGGCCGGTCCTGGCAGGTTGGAACCTTGGGCCGACCAATGACGGAATTTGAGTTCGGGTTTCAGAGGTCAGAGGTCAGAGGTCAGAGGTCAGAGATCAGAGTTTGGAGGATGACAGCTAAAACGGCCCCGCTGATATTCGGAACGCCATGCAGGGTGGAGAGGCGGGTGCGCATTGGCTGGAGCCTAGGCTTTGAAAAGCGGTCCGCAACTTGATAATCTTATCCCTGCCCGGAAGGCCCTTGCCCGGGCTCAATATTGCCGCGCAAATGCGACCTTGGCATTTGCCGGCGAGTGGTGATGACCATGCGCTTCCGTCTCTTTCTACTCCTGTCGCTTGCGCTCGCTCTTTCCTGCTGGCATTGCGGCAGGCGCGCGGCCACTTTCGAATCGGCGAATGTCATCCTGATTTCCCTGGACACCCTGCGCTCCGACCATTTACCGATCTACGGTTACGATCTCATGGAAACGCCGGCCATCGATGCGCTCGCCGGGGACGGCCTGGTTTATGAACGCGCCTACAGCCAGTACCCCCTCACCCTGCCCGCTCACGCCACTTTATTTACGGGCAGATTGCCGGGCATTCACGGCGTCAGGGAGAATGGATCCGTCTTGGGACCCGAGTGGGAGACCCTTACCTCGACTTTAAAGGATCGGGGTTACCATACGGCGGCTTTCCTATCCTCGGCGGTTTTGAGCCGCAGAACCGGGTTAGACCGGGGCTTTGACCTTTACGAGGACCAATTGCGGCCCGGGGGCGCCGACCCGGCCGCGGCTCTGGTGGTCGAGCTGCACGAGGCCGTCGACGTCGAGCCGAAAATCACGACACGAGAACAGTTCCAAGCTCTCCTTTCACCGCTGAAGGGACGACTGCTGCTCTCGCTCTGCGAGCGCCATGGCCTTAGACTGTCCGGAACCAAGGACGTGAGGATCAGCACGCTTTGGAGCTCGCATTTGGTACTCTAAGAAGCAGGAATGT
>JBGTRP010000070.1:0-15084 GCA_041940685.1 Acanthopleuribacteraceae bacterium | reverse complement strand
GAAGGAAGGCTCATCCGCCGGCGCCGTCGTTGAGATTCACGCCGAAGCGACCAGCGAGAAGATGGCGCTCGGCCACGTCCTGTTTCATCCCGGCAACTGCCAGGGCACCGGCGGGCTCCAGGATGGAACGGGTGTCTTCAAAGACGTCCTTGATCGCGGCGCAGATGGCATCGGTGAAGGTTTCCGTGTTGCCCTGGCCCCCGATGTCGGCGGTGCGGGCTTCCTTACTTTGCAGAGCCTGAATGGTCGCCTTGCGAATGCGTTGCGCCAGTTTGGGTTGCTGGAGATGCTCCAGCATCATCAACGCGGAGAAGAGTAGGGCCGTGGGATTGGCCTTGTTCTGACCCGCGATATCCGGCGCGGAGCCGTGAACGGCTTCGAAAATCGCCTGGTGGTTGCCGATATTGGCTGAACCGGTCAAGCCCAGTCCCCCCACGAGTCCGGAGGCCAGGTCCGAGAGAATGTCGCCGAATAAATTGGTGGTGACCACCACGTCGAATCGGCCCGGGTTCTGCACCATTTGCATGGCCATGTTGTCCACGATGATATCCTCGAAGGGAATGTTGGGGAAATCATGTGCGATTTGCTCGCCTACCTCCAAGAAGAGACCGGAGGAGAGTTTGAGGATATTGGCCTTGTGAACCAGCGTGACCCGCTTGCGGCCATGGATGCCCGCGTATTCAAAAGCCGCTCGGATAATGCGTTCGCTGGCCTCCCGGGTGACCACGGCCACGCTCTCCGCGCGGGTTTTGGCCTCATCTCCCCACTGTTCCACTCCGCTGTAGAGGCCCTGCGTGTTTTCACGGAACAACACCAAATCCACCTTTCCCAGGGCCTGGAACAGGCCGGGGATGGTTTTGGCCGGGCGGATATTGCTGAAGAGGTCGAAAATTTGCCGCAGGCGGACATTGATGGATCGGAAGCCCTTGCCCACCGGCGTTGTCAACGGTCCCTTGAGCGCAATTCTGTGCTCGCGAATTTTTTCAATGGTTTCCTCGGGTAGCGGGTCGCCCAGGCGCTCAAATGCGCCCAAACCAGCCTCTGCCTCGACCCATTCGATTCGGGCGCCCGCATGATCCAAGACCCGTTTTACGGCCGCGGTGATTTCAGGACCGATTCCGTCTCCCGCAATGCTGACAACGCGATGCATACTGGCGCCTCCTCAAACAGAATAGCTGGTACCCCGTTCCGCACGGGTTTGAAGCTGGCCATTCTAACTTAAAAATGCGAAATGAAGGGAATTGGGCAAAATTTTTTTGAAACTTTCTGCCCGCCGCGCGAGTCTCCCCTCACGTGACGACAAAAAGAGGGAGGTCCCACCATGATTTCGACCAAGCGAGGATTGAGTTCCGTGAATCCGTCCTTGAGAATCCAATGTCTGGCCACGCTCGTTTGCTTGGCCGCCCTGTTGCCGTCCCTCCGGGCGGCCGAACGGGAAAGAGCCGAGGTCAAACCCGCAAAAATACAAATCGCGATCCTTTTGGATACCAGCGGGAGCATGGATGGCCTGATCGAACAGGCCAAGGCCCAGCTCTGGCGAATTGTGAACGACCTCGCCACCACAAAGCGCAATGGGCTGACCCCGGAGCTGAGCGTGGCGCTCTACGAATACGGAAAAAGCTCATTGGAAGCTCAGGGCGGTTATCTTCAGATGCTTTCGCCCCTCACCACCGACCTGGACAAAGTCTCCGAATCCCTTTTCGAGTTGACCACCAATGGCGGAGACGAGTACTGCGGATGGGTTATTCAATCCGCCACCAGCGGCTTGCAGTGGAGCCCCGGACCCCACGATTACAAGGCGATCTTCATCGCTGGAAACGAGCCCTTTAGTCAAGGCGCCGTGGATTTTCGGAATTCCTGTGCGGAAGCCATCAAAAAAGGCATCGTGGTCAACACCATCTTTTGCGGAGCGGAGGCCGAGGGCATCCGAGGCCATTGGAAAGAGGGCGCCGACCTGGCGGATGGACGCTTCATGGTGATCGATCACCAGCGCGCCCTCGTGGTTCGCGAGGCCCCCCAAGACAGGCAAATCCTTGAATTGGGCAAGGCCCTCAACCAGACCTATCTCGCCTACGGTGCAGCCGGTCGAGAGGCCCAAAGCCGTCAGGTAGCCCAGGATCGCAATGCCGCGGCCATGGCCGAGGAAGTGGCGGTCGAGCGTACGGTGGTCAAGGCCTCGAAAATGTACAAGGCGGAGTCCTGGGATTTGGTTGAGGCGGAAGCCAAGGGTTCCCTCAATGTGGAAGAGCTCGACGATGAAGCCCTGCCCGAGCCCATGCGCGGCATGACCGATGGCGAGAAGCAGGCCTATATCCAAAAACAGGCTGAAGAACGGCAACGGCTCCAAAAAAAGATTCAGCAATTGCAGTCCGAGCGGCAAAAGTATCTCGCCGAACGGAGCCGCCAGGAAGGGACCCTGGATGATGCGGTCCTCGGGGCTGTCCGCTCCCAGTTAAAAGCCAAATCCTTTGAATTTGAAAACAACCGTTAATCGCGCGTCATTCGTAAACGGTTCCGAGTCCAAACCCGAAGCAGAACCACGGAGAGAGAGCCGTAAAGGAGACAGGAGATGAGGGACTTCCGGCTGAGCCCAACCGAAAATTTTGGCCGCATGGCCTTGATGGCGGTGCTTTTTGTGACCGCCGGCCTAATGTCCGCGCTTGCCTCCGGACATATTATCCTTCCTCCGCAGAGGCCGCCGATCCCGGAACGGCCCCGCGAGGTGGTGCTTCCGGTGCGGTCGCTGGCGGTTGAGGTGAATTTGGAAGACCGCATCGCGGTGACCGAGGTGGAACAGGTGTTTTTTAATCCAGGTTCTCGCCTCCGGGAAGGCATGTACATCTTTCCCTTGCCCGCGGGTGCTCATGTAGAGCGGTTCTCCATGTACATCAACGGCGTGGAAACGCCCGCGGAGTTGCTCGACGCCAAGAAGGCGGCGGACATTTATCGGGATATCGTGCGCCGCATGAAAGATCCCGCGCTGTTGGAGTATCTGGGCAACGACCTCTTTCGCGCCAAGGTTTTCCCCATCGAGGCGCGGGCCGAGAAACGCATCAAGCTGCGTTACCGGCAGGTGCTGGAGACGGATCAAGGGCTGCATCGCTACATCTACCCGCTGCGAGCCGGACATTTGAAGGCGGCCAAGCTCCAATCCATTTCCCTGTTGGCCAAGTTGAAGACTACCAAACCCCTGAAGACGCTCTATTCGCCAACGCACGCCTTCGAAATCCAGCGGCAAGGCCGGCGCGACGCGACGCTTTCCTATGAGACCGAGCATTGCGCAACCCCGCGCGAGGTGGAGATTCTGTTTTCCATGGACGAGCGGCCGATTGGTCTGAACATGCTGACCCACGGCAAGGGAAGCGAACGCTATTTTTGGATGACCATCAATCCTGATTTGGAGCAAGGCGATGTGGTGGCCAAGGACCTGGTCCTCCTGCTGGATACTTCCGGCAGCATGTCGGGTGAGAAAATGGAACAGGCCAAACGCGCGCTGCGGTTCTGTATCGACAATCTCCAAGAGGAAGATCGCTTTGCGGTCATCCGTTTTGCCACCGAGGCTTCCGCCCTCGCGGAGACGCCCTTGGCCGCCACCCCGGAAGCACGGGTCAAGGCCCATGCCTTTATCGATGGCTTCCAGGCGCTGGGGGGCACCAATCTGGAGGATGCGCTCAGGTTGGCGCTCGCCATGGAGCCGGAAGCGAATCGGCCCCGTGTCCTTCTGCTGCTCACCGATGGAAAACCCACCATCGGTGAACGGGATGAGTCCCGCTTGATTGAGATGATCCGCGCCGCGAACCCCCACGGCCTTCGGGTATTCCCCTTCGGCATCGGCCATGAAATCAATACACATCTGCTCGACAAGATCGCGCAAACCACGGGCGGCTGGCGGACCTATGTGCAACCCGAGGAGGATTTGGAGTTAAAGCTCTCCAGCTTCTACGAAAAAATTCGCTCGCCCATATTGAGCGAGGTCGAGCTGGAGGTGACGGGCGTGAGCTTCGACCAGGTGTATCCCGCCAAGCCGCCCAACCTCTTCAAGGGACTGCCCCTGCACATCTTCGGCAAGTACCGGGGTCAGGGCGCGGCGCGGATTCGACTGAAAGGCAAGGTGAACGGACAGGCGAAACATTTCGATTACCGTTTCTCCTTTCCCGCCCAAAGCGAGGGCCGGGACTTCATTGCCGAGTTATGGGCCCAACGTCGCGTAGGCTTTCTCCTGGATCGAATCCGCCTTCATGGCGAAGAAAAAGAGCTCGTGGACGAGGTCCTCTTTCTAGCCAAGCGGTACGGGATTCTCACCCCCTACACCAGCTACCTAATTTTGGAAGACGAGGGGCCATCCATCTCCTGGTTACCATCGCCGGAGCCGGGCTCTCCAGCGCGGCCCATCTACCGCGACCAAGAACGAGCGGCCCAGGCATACCAGAATATGCAGGCCAAGAGCGGCCGCGCGAGCGTGACCGCCAGCGAGGAATTGCAGCGCATGGAAATGGCCGAGGTATTGGAGGACGCTATCGGCGCGCGAGTCGGTGAGATCGGACGAGATCGAATGGTGGCCGGCGTTCAAACCGCCGGGGGTAGGGCCTTCTACCTGCAAAACGGAACCTGGGTCGACGGCCGTTGGGACCCTCATGCCGCGGACAGGACGCGGGAGGTGACCTTTGCCAGCGAGGCTTATTTCGAGTTGTTGCGGGGGAATCCCGAACTGCGCTCGATCCTCGCACTGGGTCCCAGCGTCCAGTTCGTCATGGGTTCGAGCCAGGTTCGAATAGCGCCCTGAACCCGAACTCACGATCTTGACCATCCCGTTACCGGCTGGCCATTCCCGGCAGGTTCGCCGGTTCGCGTCTTGGAAAGAAGCAAAAGTTTTCCACGGGCGCGCAAGGGATCGGCGGGATCCTGAGGAAAGCTGGTATCATAGAAGGCCGGGGGAGAGTGAATGCCGAAAAAATTGGTGTTGTGTAAGCCCAACGGCTTTTGTGCGGGCGTGGACCGCGCGGTAAAAATTGTAGACCTGGCGCTGGAGGTCTATGGCCCGCCCATCTACGTCAACCATGAAATCGTTCACAACCATCATGTGGTGGACGACCTGGCGAGTAAGGGCGCCGTGTTTGTGGATGACCTGGACGAGGTTCCGCGTGGAGAGCGGCTCATTTACTCGGCCCATGGCGTGAGCCCCGAGGTGAGGGAAAAGGCCCGGGAGCGGGCGCTCAAGGAGTTGGATGCGACCTGTCCGCTGGTCACAAAGGTCCATATGGAGGCGGTTCGCTTCGCCAAAAGGGGCTACCATATTTTTCTCATCGGCCACGCCAGCCATGTAGAAGTGATCGGCACCCGAGGGGAGGTGCCGGATGCCGTGACCGTGGTCGAACCCACGCGGGGCGCGGAGTTGGATGCCCAAATCGCGGCCATGCCGGCGCCGCCCACGGATCGCTTGATCTACCTCACCCAGACCACGCTCAACGTGGATGACTGTCTGAGCGTGGTGGCCGCGCTGAGAAAGCGGTTTCCCACGCTGACCGGTCCGCCCAGCGATGATATTTGTTACGCCACCACCAACCGGCAGAACGCGGTGAAGGCAGTGGCCGTTCGGGTTGATTTTTTTATTGTGATCGGATCGCCCATGTCCAGTAATTCCAAACGATTGGTGGAGGTGGCGCGCGAAACCGGCTGCCCCGCGGCCCTTTTCCAGGGAGCGGCGGATCTACGTGGCCAATCCTTGGCCGGATACGACCAGATCGGCATCACCGCCGGCGCATCCACCCCGGACATCCTTGTCAGGGAAATCATCCAGCACCTGGACGGCCTGGGCTACCACGAGGTGGAAACCTATCACCATGTTCAGGAATCCATGCACTTCACCATTCCCTATCATTTCCGCAAGGATCTGGAAGCCAAGGGGATTCCCGTATAATGCCCAAACCCGGCCGACTCATATCCCAAATTCCGGAATTCTCGGCTGCCCAATCGATTCATATTGCGCCTCACACATCGGTTCCTGTCACCAAACGGCTGCTGCGGATTATCGACTCCAAAACCTTTCAACGGTTGCGGCAAATCCGCCAATTGAGCCTCAGTGACCGGGTGTTTCCCTCCGCCACGCATACCCGTTTCGCCCATGCCCTCGGGGTCTACAACAATATTCTCGATTACCTGCGTCACTTGGACTCCTTTCCCCAACTGCATGGTAGCTTCCGCGAATCCGACTATCTCTGCCTGCTGCTGGCGGGGTTACTCCACGACCTGGGTCACTACCCCTGCGCGCATCAACTCGATCACCTGCCCCATTTTCCGCGCCATGAGACCCTTACGATTGCGCTCATACGCGGAGACCTTCGGGTGGAGGATGAGGATTTTCGCGGCATGCTGGAAAGCGCCTTTCCAATCGACGCCGATCATGTGGCCCGACTTTTGGGACCTGCCGAATGGTTACCGCCCCCCCATGGATTGTTGAAGCAAATCATCGACTCCCCGATCGATGCCGACAAGTGCGATTACCTGCCCCGCGACAGCTATTTCTGCGGGGTGGATTATGGCACCGGCTTCGATCGAGATCGGTTCATTAAGAACCTCGCGCCCAGTAGCGACGGCCGCTTTCTCTGTATCCAGGAAAAGGGCATCATGAGCGCGGAGCGCTTCCAATTGGCGCGTTATTGGATGTACCGCACGGTGTATTGGGGGCACACGGTCCGGGCCTTGATCACCATGCTTTCCAAGGCTTGTGAGTATCTCAAGGAGCCGCGGCCGATGAATGGCGACGACGCCCATTTGCTGGGCCTGAGCGATCATAACTTCCTGGAATGGCTGCATGAGCAAGTGACGCCGCCCGGCCAGGAACTGATCCGCATGGTTCATTTGGAGCGGCGCCCATTTAAACGGGTTTACACGGTTTCACCCCACCACCAGCCCGAGGTATACGCGAGACTTCTGCAACAAGAACCGCGGGACCTGGTTTCCGATTGGGTGCGCCGGTGGGCGATCCAACATGGGGTTCGGCTGGAGCCGGAACACCTGATTTGGGATGTTCCGCCCGTTTACAAAACCTCGTCCTGGGAGTCTTTCCCGGTGAAATTGGGCTTGGGCCGTGAGGTGCCGATCGCCCAGGAAAGTCCCGTGATCGACGCCCTGAGCCGGGCCTTCCTGCAGGGCGTACGCAAGATCCGCCTTTTCTGCCATCCCATGTTGGCCGAAAAGCTCCGTGAGCATGGTTTGGAGACGCCGCCGGTGGAAGCGTTGATTCAGGCCGATGGCGTAACCGGGTAACGCCCTGTCCACGTACTCGTCCAGTTCCAGGAAGGAGCGCTCATGTCGATGACTCTCGCGATTTCGCCTTGCCCCAACGATACCTTTGCGTTTTACGGGCTCCTGCACGGCAAAACCGCGTATGCCGAGCGGCTCGAAGCGCGCTTTGCCGATATCGAAAAACTCAATCATATGTGCATTCGCGCCGAGGCGGATATCTGCAAAATCAGCTTTTACGCCTATGCCCTGGTGAAAGAGCAATACCGCCTTCTCGACTCGGGTTCCGCGCTTGGATTTGGCTGCGGTCCGCTGCTGGTCTCCAAACCGGGTACGCGCGTGGGGCGATTGGCGAGCCGCACCATTGCGGTGCCCGGGCAATACACCACCGCTACGCTTTTGTTGAAGCTTCATCTGGGCGGGGATCTGAACCTGGTGGCAATGCCCTTCGATCAGATCATGCCGGCGGTCGCGGATGGGGAGGTGGACGCGGGCCTCATCATCCACGAATCCCGGTTCACCTATGGGCGCCATGGCTTGATATCCCTGGTGGATTTAGGCCAGTGGTGGGAGGAGACTCATGGTTTGCCCATCCCCTTGGGCGGCATCGTGGCGCACAAGAAGTTGTCCGATTCCCGCGTGGCCGAGTTCGATCGGGCCCTGGGCCACAGCATTGACTACGCTTGGGAATACCCCGAGGAGACCCTTCCCTTCATGAGGCGTTACGCGCGGGAAATGGATGCCGACGTCATGAAGGAGCATGTCCGTCTCTACGTAAACCGGTTCACCCGATCGCTGGGATCGGAGGGCGCCGCCGCGGTGGACCGCCTGCTCCAGGAGGCGCGCAAAAATGGCCTCTGCCGGATGTAGACCGCGGCCGAGGTTTCCCGATTTGAGCGTCGTGGCCTTGCGCTTGTTGGCGGCAAATGGGTCTCAGTAGGTGACCAACGCGCTTAGCCTACCATCCCCCAGCTTGGCGCGGCCGTTGAGGAAGGCCAACTCGACTAAAAAGCTGAAGCCGGCTACCTCGCCGCCCAACTTTTTAATCAGCGAGGCAGTGGCCGCGGCCGTGCCGCCCGTGGCCAGCAGGTCATCCACGATGAGCACCCGATCTCCATGGCCATGGGCGTCGGTATGGATTTCCAGGGTGTCCTGACCGTACTCCAGATCATAGGAGACCGACTCCGTGCGGTGCGGCAACTTGCCGGGCTTGCGCACAGGAGCAAAGCCACAGCCCAACCGGGCCGCCACCGAGGGTCCGAAAAGGAAACCCCTGGATTCGATGCCGATGACCAGGTCGATGCCGGCGTTCTCGAACGGCGCCGCCATGTCCACCGTCACGCGCTTCAAAGCCTCCGCGTTGGCCAACAGGGGCGTGATGTCCTTGAAGACGATGCCTTTTTTGGGAAAATCGGGAATATCGCGAATCAAATCTCGGTACTCTGTCATTTGGTTCCTCTTTCTTGAAAAGCTCGAAGACGAAAATCCCCTTCGAGCCAATGGCCCGGGGGATCTTCTCGGCCGGGTCAATAGGTTATGGTGAATGATTGCCCGGCCGCTTCTTTGGCGTCCGCGTCTAGCGGCGTTTCCTCCACCCGGTCTACCCGGCTGAATCGAGGCCCCTGTTTCAGCTTTTCCCGCAATCGGCGCACGTCCTCGGTTGGACCTACCACATGGGCCAACACGCTGCCGTCCGTTTCGTTCCTCACCCAACCTCCGAGGTTGAGGGCGACGGCGGCTCTTTGCACGAAATAGCGGAAGCCCACGCCTTGAACCCGGCCGGAAATCCTGAAAGCCAAGGCTTGATTATCTTTTCCCATCCTAGGACCTCACCACCTGGGAATCCTCTTTCTACGAGGTGAAAACCCGCCCTACCTTAACACAAATCCATGCGGATTCAGGTTTCGAATTCGATGGAGAATACGCGGCCATGTGCGGCCTGGAAGGCGGTTTTTTAGCAATGACCATGATTTGGGGATGTCCTTGGCTCCCGCTTGGGTTATGGTTATCGGGAAACGGCATGAATGGAACCCACGAAGGCCCTGGATAAGGCTATGAAACAACTGTTGGCGTCCGTGGTAACCGGGCTCCTTCTCAACCTACAGTTCGCCCCTTTTTACCAGGGGTACCTGGCGCTTGTTGCTCTGGCGCCCCTGTTCCTTCGCTTTGAGGATTCCTGGAAGGTTCGTTTTTTGACCGGTTGGGCCGCGGGCTTCGTCATGCAGGCCATCGCCTATTACTGGATTTTTTTTACCATCCGCGATTTTGCCGCACAGTCCGCGGCGATCAGCCTGGGCGGAGGCGTCCTTTTTTGGCTATATCAGGGGCTCGATATCGCCGTTTGGCTGACGATCGCGCCGCTCTTGGCGCGCGATGGACATCCGCTTCTGAGAGCCTTTCTCGCCGCGGGCCTGTGGTTCTGGCTGCAAACCACCTTTTTCCCCTACATATTTCCATGGCAATATGGCGGCGCCTTTGCCGCCTTGCCGCCGCTGTCGGGGGCCGCCTCCTTTTGGAGCGCCTATGGGTTGGGCTTTTTGGCGGTATGGTTTCAGGGAAACGCGGTGCTCTATCTTCGCCACTCGCTACCCGCCTGGAAAATAGGATGCGCTTTGCTTGGGCCGTTGGCGCTGCTTTTCGCCGGGTCGTCCGTTCGTCAGGAAACCGAGAAGGAAACCTGGCGGGTCGCGGTGATTCAACCCAATTTGATTCCCTGGGCCAAGCGGGGTCAACTTGGTGTGGACGATCTTTTTAACATCCATTACCAACTCACTCAGAAAGTGATCCCCGATAAGCCGAACCTGATTCTCTGGCCCGAATCGGCGCTGGCCTTTAATTTGAGCAAATACGCGGGCTTCCAGAAACGGCTTCAGGCCTTGGCCGATGAGACCGGGGCCGGAGTGGTGACCGGCACACTCCGCATTCCCGATCCCCAAACCTATTACAACGAGATTTGGCTGTTCGCTCCCGGAGGTGGGGAACCCCAAATTTACCAAAAAGAAAAGTTGGTTCTCTTCAGCGAATCCCTACCGTCCGTGCTTGCCTGGGCGCGCCATTTCGATTCGGCGCTGGGTGGTTTTCGGCCCGGCCAAAAGAACCGGAACTTTCGCCTTCACGGCAGGGAGTTGGTGCCGCTGGTTTGTTTCGAGGCGCTCTTTCCCGACTACGTGCGCCAGCGGCGAGGCCATTTGATGGTGAACCTCACCAACGACGCGTGGTTTGGGGAAACCAAGGCCAGCCGGCAACATCTGCAAATGATTCAATTGCGGGCGGTGGAAAACGGGGCGCCGCTGGTGCGGGCCACCAACTCGGGCATCAGTTGTTGGGTGGATGCCAAGGGTCGGGTGAGAGACGCGGGTGGACTTTACACCCAAGAGACCCATCTTTACCAGGTTCCCTTGCCAAGGGAGGTTCCGCGCGGTTTCAGCCAGGTGGGCGAGGGGCTCGTGCGCTGGGGGACACTGCTCGCTCTCCTCCTGGTCTACCTGGCCAAGCTCCGTGAAAGGCTGGTCCGGCCGCGATCCGTGAAGGCGGCTGGGGCCTAAATGTCGGGGGTTTGTTTTTGCGTAAAAGGGCCGCTTGGCTTTTGCAAATCGCGGCGGGCTTGTGTTACATTTAGCTGTTCAATGGCCGAGTGGGGTCGGGAGAATGGAAGCGCGACCCCTGAGTACGAATAAAACGGTAGGCGCGAGGATGGCTTTTTGTCGGACAAGACGTGGAGAAGCAATGCGCCAAAAACCGGTAATTTCCGGCGCCAATCCTCCATCCTTCCCATATGAATCGCGATCGAAAAAATGAATTGATAGACATGGAACGCCTGACCGCCATATGAGCTTGGCTTTCGATCGGCTCCCGTGACGTTGGTCCGGGAGCTGGCTGGAGAAACGAGGAGATCCTCATGGATAAGGAACTAAAGTTAAAAATCCTGGACCTGATGATTACGGCCCGTTGCATGGAAGAACGGATGATCAAGCTGTCCAAGACGCCCGACGCTTTTTTTTGGCTGGGCGGCGTGGGCGAGGAGGCCTTCAATGTGCCCCTGGGTCTGTTGGCGCGGCCGGGTCTTGGACCTGACCACGATTACTTTCATTTTCATTACCGCAATGGCGCCACCATGCTCGCCATGGGAATGGACCCCAAGGATGAGTTGCGTCAAATGCTTTGCCGCGACACCGATCCCTTTTCCGGCGGCCGCAATTTTTGCAATCACTACGCCCGAAAGGATTGGAACGTGGTTCCGGTGGCCTCTACCATCCAAACCCAGTGCTCCATCGCGCCCGGAACCGCGCGCGCCCAGAAGCGCCATGGGGGTTCGGGCATTACGATTTTGACCTTTGGCGACGCGGGAACCGCGGAGGGCGATTTCCACGTGAGCCTGAACTGGGCCACCCTGCCCGATTGGGAGCTGCCCCTGCTGTTCATATGCACCAACAACGATTACGGCATTTCCACTCATTACACCGAGGTGCATGGACAGGGACAGATCCTGGAAATTGCCAAGGGTTACGGCATGAAGACCGCGCTGGTGGACGGCAACGACGTGGAGAAATCCTACGCGGCCCTTGAGAAAGCCATGGCGTATGTGCGCAAGCAAAGAAAGCCTTATTTTCTGGAAGCCATGGTATCGCGTCTGAACGGGCACTCCTCCAGCTCCGGGGCCAACCGCGTTCCCGAGGGCAGCGAGGCCGATCCGCTGGACAATTGGCGGGAAGCGCTTGTGGCGCAAGGCCTGATTAGCGAGGAAGACTACAAGGCGAAGTTCAAGAGCGAGGAGAAGCGCATGCTGGCCTTGACCAATGAGGTAAAAAAGGAGCCTCATCCGGAGGAGTCCTCCATTTATGATCATATTTTTGTTTAAGCAATATTGAGGTTGGGTGAGATATGGCAACAATGGCACAGGCCATCCGCATGGCCCTGCACTACGGAGAGGAAAACCTTGGCGTTACCGATATTTTCGGTGAAGATGTGGGTCCCCCGCTGGGAGGCGTGTTCACCGCCACCCAGGGACTGAAAACCGCCTGGAACTCGCCCCTCGATGAGAGGGGCATCATCGGGACCGCGATGGGACTCGCGCTCGCGGGCCAGAAGCCGGTCTGTGAGATTCAGTTCGGCGACTACATTTTTAATACCATCGACCTGCTCAAACTGGCCGGGAATTCCTGCTGGTCCAGCGTGGGTCAATACAATTTGCCCCTGGTCTGCATGACCATTGTCGGCGCGGGCATCCACGGCTCCATCTACCACTCCCATAGCTTTGAGTCGATGATGGCGCATATCCCCGGCTGGAAAATTGTGTTGCCCTCCACTCCCATCGATGCCTACGGCCTGATGATTTCGGCCATCGAGGACCCCAATCCGGTGATGTATCTCTACCCCAAGGCCTCGATTCGCGTAAAAGGCAAGGAACTCATCCCCGGAGAGCCGGAGGAAGACAGAGCGCTGAGCAAAATGATCGATGCGCCTCCGGGTCCCGATCTATACTCCATCATGGAGTTGCGCAAGAGCTGGAAGCCGAAATGGCCCGAGGGGCTGACCGATTACCGCGTTCCCATCGGCAAGGCGCGCCTGGCCCGCGAGGGAAATGATATTTCCGTGATCACCTATGCCCGCCATGTGGCGCTGGCGGAAAATGTGGCGGAAAAGTTGGCCGATGACGGCATCTCCGTGGAAATCGTGGACATGCGAACCCTGTACCCCTGGGATCGGGAAATGGTGTTTGCCTCGGTTCGAAAAACGGGCCGTTGCCTGATCCTCAATGAGGATACGCCGGTCTGTAACTACGGCGAGCATGTACTGCACGAAATAATCGAGCACTGTTTCTACGAACTGGTTGCCAAACCACGCGTTCTCGCCGGGGCCGATGTACCCGGCGTGGGCCTGAACCCGATCTTGGAAGAAGCCTCTGTTCCCCAACTGGCGGATATCGAAAGAGAGATTCGCGCCATTTGCGGGGAGGCTCCCTAGCGAGTAGGCGGCTATCCTCAAAACCTGGCGGCATCCCCCGAACCAATGGCGTGGCGCGCTTCCAAGCCGGTGAAAGCGGAATTCTATGCTAAAATGACGCGATTGCTTCATTTTGGGCGGTAGGGCGCTTTGAAACGGTCGCGTTTTAGGCGCGCAATCCACCCAATGGTGCGTTAAAAGGGGGAGGACCACTCATGAAATGCCCGTTTTGCGGCCATCTGAGTGACAAGGTCGTCGATTCGCGTGAGGCCAAGGATGGCGAGCTGATTCGCCGCCGGAGAGAGTGCCAGTCCTGTAAGCGCCGCTTTACGAGTTATGAGCGCATAGAAGAAATTCAATTCATGGTGGTGAAAAAGGACCGCAAGCGCGAGTTGTTCGACCGACAGAAGCTGCTCAAGGGCATCTTGGCTTCCTGCCAGAAAAGACCTGTCAGCATGTCGGACTGTCAGGAAATCGTCAACGATGTTTTGGATTGCCTTTATCAGAAGGCCGACCGCGAGATCGAAAGTCAGGAAATTGGCCAGATTATTATGAATGGCCTCAAGAAGCTGGACAAGGTCGCCTATGTACGTTTCGCCTCTGTTTATCGGGAATTTCAGGATGTCTCCGATTTTATTGGCGAGTTACGGCCCCTAATCGACCCGAACCGGCCGGCCTCAACCTCCAAAACCTCAGAATAATCAACGGATCAGTCGCTTCCTCCTGTCCGTTCTGGACTTTGCGGATAAATTTCCCTATGATGAGCGACCGGTCCCGGAGGGTGGGATGACCTCCTTGGAGTCAAAGATCGATTACAATTTCAAGCGTCGTGAGTTGCTGGATCAGGCGCTGACTCACAGCTCTTATGGCTACGAAAACAATTGCCCCCACAACGAACGGCTGGAGTTCCTGGGCGACGCGGTATTGGGTTATGTCATCTCCCGGGATCTGTTTGCGCGTTATCCCGATGAGGATGAGGGCACGCTTTCCAAGCTTAAATCGGTACTGGTCTCCGCGCGAACGCTCGCCAAAAAAGCGCGCGCACTTTCCTTGGGTGATAGCCTTCGGTTCGGGCGGGGCGAGCGCCGCGCCGGCGGAGGGGGCAAACCCTCCATCCTGGCCGATGCCGTGGAATCGCTCATCGGGGCCATCGTTCTGGATGGTGGGCTCGTGGAGGGAGAGGCCTTCATTCGGCGGTTGTTGCACGAGGAAATCCGAAACGTTTCTCTGGAAACTAAAAATACCATAGACTTCAAATCGCGGTTGCAGGAACGCCTACAGGAAAGAAACCTCGGGCTTCCTCACTACACGGTGCTGAAGGAAGCTGGTCCGGCCCACCGCAGGACCTTTCAAATGCGCGTGGGGGTGGGGACCTTTATCGGCCCGGTCGGGGTCGGGAGCTCGAAAAAAAGTGCGCAGCAAGAATGCGCCCGCCTTTTATTGGAAGACGAAAATTTTTGGAAAACCCATGCCGCGGCACTGGAAAACCAAGCACGGTAAGGTATGGAGTAAACTTGGAAGAGCGCTTGCAAAAAATTATTGCTCGGGCGGGCATCGCCTCGCGCCGAGAAGCCGAAGAAATGATTACATTGGGCCATGTAACGGTGAATGGGAAAGCCGTGACAGAATTGGGCTCCAAGGCCGACCCCCAACGGGACCACATCAAGGTGCATGGCAAGTTGATTCGCCTCGCCGAGGAATTCGTCTACCTGCTGCTCAACAAACCCAAGGGCGTGATCTCCACGGTGACCGATCCGGAGGGGCGTCCCGTGGTGACCGATCTGATTAAGGGCGTCCGGGAGCGCATCTATCCCGTGGGAAGATTGGATTTCAATACCGAGGGCGTGCTGCTGCTCACCAACGACGGCGCACTCACCAATCTTCTCCTTTCTCCGAGGT
>JBGTRP010000069.1:0-15139 GCA_041940685.1 Acanthopleuribacteraceae bacterium | reverse complement strand
GATTTTTAAGCCCCAACGCTGCCACTTCTTTTTGGACCACGGCAGCAGCGCAAACGTATCCCCGTTTTCCAGAACACTCCGAAACGCGAGATCCTGGATATCCGAAAACGATTGGCGGCCGAAATAGTCCGCCTCTTTGCACCAGCTCTTGAAGCCACGCTCGGCCTTTGCCTGGAACGCCGCCGCTTGTTTCTTGGACCAGCCGAGCACCTTGCGGTCTACCCGGCTATTGAGGGTGAGCCCCGACCCGACGACCGAGGAGCAAGAGGTTTCGATCGCGCCTCCGGCAATCGGATTGTTGCGGACCAGGTCCCGAGAATGACCCCACAGGGTTTGCAGGTCGTAATTGAGATCCGCATTGGCGGACCCCGTCCCCGGATTCCACTCCTTGGTCTCCCTTCGCGATCGTGACCCACCGCGGTACCCACCGTTTTTCGAGAGCCACCCGGACATGGCGCGTGCTGCTCGCCGTTTCACACCACGCTCTGGAGACACGATTTCGACGAGGCGATCACTTGCCGAGGCAATTGCATCTACCCAACTAGGGGCGCTGCGGCGCACGCGTTTCAAAGCGGCGTCACCTTGCGAACCCGGATGCCACCGCGGCCACTGCCCTCCAGGCGCGCCACTTCTGCCCGCCAATAATTGATCTGTTGTTGGATCAAATTGGCATCGGCCCTGCGGAGCATCCGCCCACCAATTGCGTAGGATTGGGACTGGGCGACGGCCAAACTCGCGGCCAACCATGCGTTCAATTGGGCTTGTGCTTGCTCAAGAGTAATCGCCATAATGGCGATATATAACACAAAATATAAAATATCGCTATTATTTGGCGAAAACTAATGCATCATTTTTGACTTTTGGGGTTCGAAATTAACCTGAAAGTTTACCGGTTCGCTCGTAACCCCTTTGGTGGCAGGCTCAAACGAAAAAAGGCTTTGGCTGTCCAGAACCCCCATCACTCGACAAGGTTTTCAATTGGCGTGCCAGCTTGAGAAAAAAAAGGTCGACGCGAGAAAGAAGGGTGAGGGGGTGACAGTTGATTTTCAGTTAATGTATACTCTTTCCAAGTTATTTTTGATCTCGCATTTTTTAAGCTTTTCGACCGGGTTTCGATTAGAAAGCTAGAGAAGACAAAATCTTGGTACTGGGATTCCAGTATGGAAAAGGAGCTTCCCATGACTTCATACCTAGGAGTTGACGCGTCCGAGTTTATTCTGTGGTAGATATCCTGATCATTACGGCGCTGCAGGATGAGCTCGATGCACTGAAATCCCTGGACGAGGGTTCCCTGGGCGCCTGGGATTCTGCTGAGGATACTTTTGGATACACCTATTTCACGCGCAAATTTTCCGGACAACATGGATTACTGGAGGTTGCCGCTGCCGTGGCTATCGACATGGGTGGCGAAAGCACGATCGAGGCCGCCCTTCGATTGATCCCCGAGCTACGACCCAGTTGCCTGGCCATGTGCGGAATCTGCGCTGGTCGTCGTGGTGATTGTTCCTTGGGTGATGTCATCGTCGCCGACAAGGTGTTCCACTACGATGTGGGAAAGGTGAAAGCCTGTTTGGACCGTAAGGGCAAGCGTATAGAGGAATTCTTTGCCGACGTCACCACCTATCAGCTCAAACCAAGATGGAAGCAGGCCGTACGTGATCTCGCCGTGGCCTGGGTACCCTCCCAGCCACGACCCAAGACACTGGCCCTCCAGGGTAACTGGATGCTTGACCTTCTCGCCCGAGGTGAATCTCCCTTGGAACATTCCGAGGCAGAGGCACGTGTACCAGCCTGGACGGAAGCTCTCGCCTATCTCCGCAAAAAAAGGCTCATTCACAAAAGAGGTCTGAAAATAACCGCGAAGGGCAATCGCCACATCGAGAATGTAAAGATCGACAATCGGCACTGCATCCCGGAGGATGCTCCTTTCAAGGTGCTTCTGGCGCCCATCGCCAGCGGCGGCCAGGTTGTCCAAGACGATACGATCTTTACCAGGAAAATCATAAAACTGGTGCGGAAAACCCTCGGCTTGGAGATGGAAGCGGGGGCCATCGGCCGAGTCGCAGATAGCACAGAGATTCGCTATATGCTGATCGCCAAGGGCGTTTCCGACCATGCCGATGAAGACAAGGACGATTCTTTCCGCCAGTTTGCGGCACGAGCCTCCGCTGAATTCCTCCTCAGCTTTCTGCTTCGCAACCTGAAACCGAAGAATCCGCAAACCCCCTTCCTCGAATGCAAATACCACCAGCCCCAATCCCCGAATCCTGGAACCCTGCTCACAGCCAGATTCGGTGTCGTCCCCTTTTTTCAAGAGGCCCGTAGGCGGGAATGGGACGTGCTCTCTGATTGGTGTAACGCGCCGGAGTCTCTGGGTTTCCGCCTCTTTACCGGTCAAGGCGGTAGCGGTAAGACCCGCTTGTTTTTGGAGTGGTGCATTCGGCTAAAAGGATGGCGCGCTGGCTTTCTAGCCTCGAATCCTTCCGAGGAGGAACTAGTAGCCCTTTTTCGTGAAGGTGATTGCTTCCTCGTCTTGGATTACGCGGAGACAAGACAGGATTTGTTTGCCCTGCTTAAAACCTTCCGTGACCTGCACAACACGATCTCATCCGGCCACAAGCTGCGGGTTGCCCTGCTGGCGAGAGAGAAGGCGGAGTGGTGGGATGCACTCAAACAACGAGACGATCTTTTACGCGATCTCCTCGACGTCCACAACCCTTTCGCGTTGAACCCCATTCAGGTGGCAGAATCCGTTCGGGAAAGGATTTTCGAAGAAGCATGCACGGCCTTTTCCCAACATTTGGGCAAACCCGAAACCGGGAGATTGCTTCGGCCACAGTTAGACAGTCCCCGTTTCGACCGATTCCTATTCCTTCATATGGCAGCGTTTGTCACAGTGGAACAAGAGGACGCTAGCGAGGGGAACCTCCTGGATCGGGTTTTGGATCATGAGATGAAATATTGGTGGTTTGGTCGTGAATGGAAATCGGAACACGAGAGGCGTTTATTTGAAGAAAAAGCGGCTCGGGCCATTACCGCGTTGACCCTTCGTGAAGGCGCACGCCACCAGGAAGAAGCGGTTGCTCTTTTTGAACGCGTAGGAGGACCCGAGGAAGAAACCTTTCTCACCCTTTTGGGAGATCTCTATCCTCCCAAAGGGACGGAAAGAGAACAGAGCGCCTGTTACGGCTATCTTGAGCCAGACCTATTGGGCGAGGCACTTGTCAGGAGAACCCTCACACGACCAAGTACGCCCGAGCGGTATCTGGAATCGGTCTTCGAAGATAACGCGGAGCAACCGCTGGTTACAGGTTTTGTGGTCTTGGGCCGCATTTCCCTGGAGTATCCAGAACAGGGAAAACAATGGGTCAACCGGCTATTTGCTCGGGATATCAACCGCCGGGCCCTCCCGGCTTTAACGGCGGCCCTTTCCCTTGGACGGCAAACCGCCTTTGCCGGCGTGGGTCCTAGTTTGGAAGTGGCGTTGAAACGAGGGGGTTCGCCAGAGACCGCAAGGAGGTTGGAATCAGCGTTACCGGAAAAAAGCGTTTCCTTAAGAGGAGTTAAAGTTTGGGTCTGGGAAACCCTATTGGCCAGTTTACCCAAGGATGGTAAAAAGAACGAACGGGCACAGCTGCTCCACAATCTAGGGAACAGTTATGGCGCCCTCGGCCGGTACGAAGATGCACTTACCGCTGCCAAGATGGCCGTCTCGATTTACCGCGACCTGGCCAAAACCAACTCCGATGCTTTCCTTCCAGACCTCGCTAACACCCTCAACAGTCCGTTGGCCGTCTCGGTTTACCGCATCCTGGCCAAAGCCAACTCCGATGCTTTCCTTCCAAACCTCGCTATCACCCTCAACAGTCTAGGGACCATTTACAGCTACCTAGGCAGGCGCGAAGATGCCCTTACTGCTATCCAAGAGGCGGTCTCGATTTACCGCGACCTGGCCAAAGCCAGGCCCGATGCTTTCTTTCCAGACCTTGCGATGAGCCTCGGCAATTTGGGGGCCAGTTACAGGTATCTCGACCGACGCGAGGAAGCGCTTTCCACTACCGAAGAGGCGGTCTCGATTCTGCGCGACCAGGCCAAAACCAGACCCGATACTTTCCTTGGAGAACTCGGGGTGTACCTCAGCAATCTGGGGGAAATGTACAGCGGGCTCGACCGACACGAAGATGGGCTCATAGTTACCGAGGAGGCGGTCTCGATTCTGCGCGACCAGGCCAAAGTCAGACCCGATGCTTTCCTTCCAAATCTCGCAATAAGCCTCAACAATCTGGGGGAAAGGTACAGCGGGCTCGGGCGGCGGGAACATGCTCTCGTGGTTTCCAAAGAGGCTGTCTTACTTTACCAAAAACTCTTCGAAGCCCGACCCGAACCATTCAGGGAAAACTTTTTGGTGAGTGTAGGAAACCTTACTCAAATCTTGGAAGAAAACGAGATTCCAACTGAAACGGAACCGATTTGGGTATCTGCCAATAACCTTTTAAAGGCGATGGAATCGAAACCAGAGTAGGCATTCACCTTTATCCTGAGTTCGCCCTTGTTCCAACGCGAGCTGTTCTTGTTCTCAACCAGTAACACCCGGGCTGATCACGCGGCCGCGCCGTTGGGCACCCCCACCCCTGCCGGTTCCAGCCAACGCCTCGGCTGCAACCTGGTCGACATCGATCCCCGTGATCTCCAATACACAGCGGTTGTAGACCATCGTGTCCCAAGTCTCATTGCGTTTTTTCTTGGGCTTCAATACCCAGCGCCGACGCTTCTTTCCATTGACGACCTCGACCACCGGGTGCTCGCTCAAGAACTGGTCAAAATAGTCCTCATGGCGATCCGCCCCGAAATGGATGTAGCCTGGCCCATGCTCTTTTTTCCCTACGAGGTTTCGATACACCCAATCCTTGGCCTCGTTGACGCCCACGTGGTAGAGGCGGAGGCCGGTTTTTTTCTGGACCACGGGCGGCGCTGAGAGAGGTGAACCTGGAGGTGCGCCTTTGAGGGCAAACACGTTCCGGCCCAGCTTCCCCATACAGAAATCATAGACCTCCTTGGTCCGATGGCCGGTATCTACCCCGCAACCGAGAATCCTTATGCGGCGACCACTCTCATGAGGGAACGTTTTCTTGAGGTAGGTATTGAGGGCTTTCCATTGAGAACCGCCCGAGGCAATCACATGATCCAATACCCACGACTCTTTGCCCGCTCCCCAGCCAACGAGCGTCCATTCGAGGCGGTCATCCTGGACATCCACCGTGACGATGAGGACCACGGCGCCCGCGGGCACCAGCTCGATGGTGTAACCTTCGCGCCGTTTGAGAAGTCCCTCAATCGAGGCTGAGGTCTTGGTCGTCCTCCATACCCAGGCCAACGTGGTGTTGATGAAGATTTGGTAATCCAGCGGGTCATCGCGGCACTCGAAGAATTCGGCGACGATCTCGGCAAACGATAGCCAGGGACTGTATAGAGCGCTCAGATGGAAGCCCGCGTGGCCCACCACTTCCGGCCGGCTTTTGCGCCACTCGCCTTTGGCGAGCATCCGGATCTTGTCTCCATCCGTTTGGGCGGCTCCGCAATGCGGACAGAAATGGAAGGCCTTGATGTTGGGCGGTGGCTTTTTGACCTCCTTGGGTTGGAGAAAGACCCCCGTCTCCGGATCCTCGATGAGAACGTGCTTCCACTCGAACAGGTGAGAGACCTCGCAATGGGCGCAGGGCATCCAGTAGCGGCGCTGATCGCTGAGCTTCCACCCTTTGTTGTAGATCTCACTGATTTCCTCGAGGGTTGGTGCCGAGAAGCCAAGGTCGAGAGAGTTCCACCAGTTCGCGATCCGCTTCCTGGCTAGTTTCCTTGGGTTGCCTTCAGTACCGGCCGACGCCGTGAACCGGTCTACCTCATCAGAGATCAATATGCGCTTGGGTCGGCCCGCCAAGCCTGCCGGCGAATTGGCGCCCGTGAGCGTGAGATTCCCACCGGGGAACGCCTTGTGGAGCAGCGTGTTCGAACTATCCCGCGAGGCCACATCCGCCACAAGTTCGCGCAACACGGCCGTGTCTCGGATCATCGGGGCGATACGGTCCTTGGAAACGTCAACGGCCAATTCTTTGGTCGGGTGAACGTAGAGAATGGGGCTCGGGTCCTGGTGGATGAAGTACCCGATGATGTTGTTCTGGACCTCGTTCTTCCCGATCTGTGTGCCGGTGATATAATCCACCCGCCGAATTCCCGGCTCGTTGACGACATCCATCATGCCCCGTTGATAGGGCGCACGATCCGTGTCCCACTGACCGGGCTCCGCGCTGGACTCTGGGCTGAGCATGCGATAGCGGTCGGCCCACTCACTAACCTTTAGGTCAGGTGGCGGGGCCCATAGGCTCATCATTCGCTTCTGCGAGGATTCGAGCCGTGGTGGCGTTGGCGAGTTCTGCAAGGGCAGAATGAACCTCTGATCTCAGGAGCGTTTCAATCTCTGGGGCGGCCTGGTTTTCCAATTGTTTGGCCAACTTGGTCGGTATGGAGAGCAGCCGCGCACGGGCGTTGGTGATGGCCTCGCCCAGGACCTTCTCAAATGCATCGATGGGCGCGACGTCGCCTTGTTCCTTGGAAAGCCGCAACTCTTCCCTTGATGCCTGGGCGCTTAGCTTCCGGGCCCGCGCGGCTTTCTCAGTCTCAACCCCGGCCGCCTCGGCATCCGCCCGCATATGGGATTCAAGCGTGCGGAAGATCAGCCACACAATGGCCTGGGCGCTATCAACCCGATGGCCCTTCCCCGGTCCCGGTTTCCCTTCACCAATCGTGGGCATGCCTTCCTTGATGTAGCGGCGCACCACGCCCACTTGCTGGCCCAAAAACTTGGCCAACTCGGCCACGGACATTTCAATGCCGCGGCGCTTTTCAGCCTTGGCCTTTTCGGCTGCAAACGTCTTCATTATTCACCATCGCAGCAGTGATTGAGATTTCAATTTGAAATTTCGAAGAAATATGCTATCATTAGCATAAGTCAACTTTCTGTTTCCTTCACATGGAACAGAATATGGAGTATTAGATGTTTATGTACAACTTCAATAAAGGAGTAACTCATGAGAAACATTGCCTTTGCTACTGGTCTGCCAGGAAGGAAAGGTGTCAGCATTCGTAATAGTCAAAATGCTGCCGAAAAACTTGAAGCGGCCAAGGCCCTGTCATCGCTGGATGAATTTGTGTTGTTATCAGTCATAAAGCTGAATAACGACGAATCACCGGCATACGGTGCCACCGTTTATAGGCAGTTGGAAAAATGGCAACAAAAGACCTCGTTAGGGACTATCCATTCTTCCTTAGCGAGATTAAACCGCAGGGGGTACATCTCCCTCAAGCTTGAGCAGTCTCCTAGACCAAAGCCTGGCGGGAAAAAGACCCGCTTGGCAAAGGTGACGCCCCTCGGTAAGGCTGCTGCGGAAAGCACCCACAAAGCTCGAGAGGATGTATACCGCCAAATTTGGCAACCTAAGGTGCAAACTACCTGATGGCCACAATGTCCCTGCCGGCCTCACCTGGCTGGCAGGGCTTTTTTCCCAGGAGGAGTCAGTGACAAAGGAAAATCGAAATGATCCCGAGCCCACTTATCCACTACCTTTGCCTAGCATTGCTTTTTTAGCGTCCCTTTTTCTTCCTAGGCGCATCTATCGAGCTTGGGCTGAAGATGTCAGGGAACTTTACAGTCAGCAATATCTGGACTTTGGCCTTCGGGCTGCAAATTTATGGTTTAAAAAGGAAGTTATCTCTTCTATTCTCGGGTTTTACTGGGACACCCTTTTGAATAATCGGATTGCAAAATGGATATTCCGTGCCGGAATTGGAATCCTTTTTGTTTGGATTCTCAGGCTAATAGGATTAGCCCTCGGTTTACCTTAAAATTCTGAGGTTTTTTTCCTCCTTGTTGAACACTTTTAAGTTTAGATTACTTATACGATGACTTTTTAGAGCCTTTCAAGGATAAACAGGCTCGTGAAAAAAACACCGATTACATACAAGGCCGTAAGGTTTTGGCCATGACAATTCCAGTTTTCAGCAAACGAGAGCGTTTAAACCACTCAACCGATTTGGCATTGGTAAAATGGCACTCCCCTACCTCAATGTGAAAAACTGAATAGACCAATATTGAACTTTCCAAGAAAAGAAATATGCTTTCCATGTTAGGGGGGAAGGCGCGCCATGACGGATACAGAACAGCTTAAAAAGGAAATTGCCGAGCTCAAGGCTGAGCTACAGGCCTACAAGGACCGAGATCAAAGAATGAAGGAGCGGAACCGGAAAGCCGGTTTTTTCCTCTTCCGCTGGCTCACCAAGTTCATTGTCGGCCCCGGCCTTGTCCAGCAGTTCCGCCGCACCTGGGATGCCTGGATTCAGTGGAAAGGAAAAGGGCCTTGGCCAAGTGAAGAGACCGCGTATCTCGGTGGTCGTATCCTCGCCAGGATGACGCGGGTAGGTGCGATTACGATCTTCGTTGCGCTGCTCGCCACCGCTGGCCCTTTGTTTTTCCTTTGGCAACAAAACAAGCTGCTGGATCAACAAATAAAGGTGGCAGAAAATCAGAGAAAAATGGTAGACCAGCAAAATGCTTTTATCGCGTTTGACATCTAAGTTTCGAGAAATGATGAAAACTAGGGAAAGAGTGCCGGGTAAGCTTTGGCCTAAGCCAGAGGAAACGGTAGTGGCCCAGATCATTGAACTTGGGTACAAGGAGTATGAGATTGTCACCCCAGCTATAAGACCTCTGCTAAGGGACGAAAATCACCAAGTTTCTTCAACAGCGGCCCTGGTCCTAAATGGTATGTGGCACCGATATTTAAAAAATGAAATAAAAAGTCAGAATCCTATAATCAAACCACTGATTGAAACGAAACGGATCCATCCCCTAACAAAAGACCATTACATTAGCTTTCAACTCCAGACAAGCCTGGAGAAGGCCGACCTGACAGAGGCCGACCTACGCTTGGCACATCTTGAGTGGGCCTACATGCCAAAGGCCGATCTGACAAAGGCAAACCTGAGTGGGGCCAAACTGATCGAGGCCGATCTGAGTGGGGCCGATCTGAGAAGGGCGATTCTGAGCTGGGCCAACCTGAACAGGGCCAATCTGAGTGGGGCCGATCTGACAAAGGCAAACCTGAGTGGGGCCAACCTGAACAGGGCCAACCTGAGTGGGGCCAACCTGAGTGGGGCCGATCTGAATGGGGCCGACCTAAACGAAATTAAAAATTGGAAAGAGATAAAATCAATAAAGAATGCAGGAATTTTTAATCTTCAGCGAGCACCTGAAGGTTTCCTCAAATGGGCCCTAGAACACGGGGCCATCGATATAGTTATTCCGTCTCCCCAATAGCTTGCCTTCGATTTAGGCTCCTCGTCCACTTTGGCAGGTCGCCGCCTCCGGGAAACCGCCGTCCCAGTTCGGCCGCGCAGATGCGCGCTCGGGTTTCATCTGACCTCGTAGCCATTCCTTTCATGTATGGCAGTATCCGCCACACTCATCGAATAGCTCAGCCTGCTGATCCATGCGATCTATCGCTTCCTTGAGGGGAGAGCAGGAGCGGTGGAGGTAGAGATCGGCATGGGTTCCTGCGATTCCCGTTCGGATCGCAGCATCCACCCGGCATGCATCGGCGAACCTATCCGGATCGTCTACGCTCAATCGCCGCCACTCCGAATCCGAATGGTACGGACACCCGAGGCACGACGAGGGCGGCGGTACCTTGTAGCCGTGCTCCATTAACCACCGGACACAATCGGCACGGGAGAAATCCATGTCGATCAACGGGTATTCGTTGGTCGCCCAACCGCGTGGGTTGGGTTTCATCCGCTGGGCTTCGTCTACCGTGATTCCCAGGAGGAGGGTAGCCCTCACTTTGGCGATCCTCCGGATCGTTCTCTCGATCACCCGGACCTTATAGTCACGGGTGCATGCGCGCCGGAGCATGCCTCGCGTACCGTCCACGTCTCTGGTGAACAACGGTGGCTGGCTGATCCTGGCGCCGGACGTCGCGGAATGGACCAAATCTTGAGGAAGGCTGCCACGGGACCGGAACATGCAGGGTATCCCAGCCTTCTCCAATGCTGTTCGGGCCGCCAATAAATTGGCGTAGGTGCCAGCACTCTCCCATTGTGGATCGGCAAAAACCGCCAGATCCAAATGGATCTCACCCGTGACAGCCATATAGGCCAGCGTGGTGCTCTGAACCCCTCCACCGAGGCAGAGAACCCGCATCGGATCGGGTACGGAATCGCGAAACTGATAGTAGTATTCACGAGGGTTTTCCGTGTAGTTCCGGAGGGTCATTCCCCACCGCCCTTGATCGAGTTTTCTTGCCACGAGAGAACCTCGAATGCGCAAAACTCATCCGTTGTGAGGTGGATCCGCTCCCCATTCCAATTGATTTGCAGGTACCTCGAAGGGCGCTCGCGCTCCACGGTGTACTCGCCAGTCGGCAACCTGGCGAACGTGTAACCGCCGAAACAGTTACCCGCCGCCACGTTCACCTCCAACACAGCGGTCAAAAGAATTTGCCTGGGAATCCACTGAGGCCGTCGGCGTTGGGCTACGGATCGGTACCAATTCAGGGCTTTTTCGTCTTCAGTTGGTTGATTCTGGTTGGGAAGGAACGTCCAGGCCTCGGGCTCTCCCATAAACCTGTTTTCAAAATCATCCACGTAGCCGCCAGCGGCCGATGGTTGCACTTGGTACCAGAGCCCATTAAATCGCGCCAGAAACCAACCGTTTTTTGGAGGCTGTTTCATGATTCCACCTCCTTCGAGCACAACTCAAGGGCGAGCTGAACCTTGCGATTAACGGAGTCCGTCTCCAACGCATGTGCCCAATGGACCGGCAAAATCCGAGTGAGTTGGCCGAAGGACAATGCCCGTGAATGAACCCCCATCCAAGGACCGGTAGTACGAGGTTCCGAACACCGAAACATGGAAAATTCCCCGCCGCCTGAGAATTCAGCCGCGAAGCGCGTCACCCCCAGGATGCCCACCTCGAGCGAAAGGCTCAGTCCGTCCGAGCTGGTTTGGGTTTTCCCGATGGGTGGATTGGCGGAGAAGCCGGCAATGGTCAGGATCTCCGACAGCAAGGCTTCCCCAGGTTCTTGGTCAATGAACAAATCGATATAGGGTTTCATGATGCCTCCTTTACTTTTTTCGGGTCGTATTCAGCAGCGAGCTTGCAAACTTCCTCGTACCCAGCCTTGGTGATTTCCTTTTTGCCCTTGAAGCCACAAGATTTCACAATGGCGTTGAGGCCCGGCCAATCCGGTTTGGCCAGTTTGAGCTTCTCGCACCTGGAAATGAAAATGCCTACAAGCCGGCCCTGCTGGGCGTCGCTTATACGGTCACTCCGGGTTTTCTGTTGAGGATTTGTGCGCCTGTTTTGGGCTGAAGAGCTTCGACCTTTGCCAGGACTCTCTATTTCTGGCTCTGCGTCTGCGGTGGCCAGGTTGAACATGTATTTGAGCAGGTACTTCATGGCCCCTGTCTTTGCCTTCCAGACCCCTTTATCTCCCCAATCCGCTGACTCGGCGACACACCGAGATTCCAACCACTGACCGCTGATGTGGTAGAGCCTCAAAACCACGGTGATCTGTATGGATCTCATCGCCTTGCCTCGAGGCGATTGAAAGGAGCCATGCACCACATCTTCCATTTCGGAAAAAACGGGATCCAGATTGTTGGTCAACAGCAAAGGACGAAGAACACCCAAGATGTCAGCATGAGTTGAGTACCAATATCCGTTGTCTTTGTTAAAGCCATTTTTGGGGATTTCCGTGACTTCCTTCTGCACAGCGATCTTTGCGGCAAGAAGCTTGTCCACATCCTCGCTGGTCCTAATGCCTGGCTGTTCCGAAAGGGAAACCAGTTCGCCATGTTCGTCGACTTTCATCTCTTTTTCCTCCTGTAGATCCGCCCCCGGCCGGAACCCTTCTTTTCCCGCACCCGATGAATCTCGATCTTTTCCCCAGTGATCGCGGTAAACAATTTCGCCTTGAGCTTCCATGCCTCAGTCACGAACCCCTTGTGATCGGCAAACACGAGGCGTCCATCCCGCTCGAAAACGGCATCGAGAATCATGTCGCAAACCTTCCGGCCATTGACCATTAGCCGGATGCGTACCTGCCTCCGAAGGCCGGAAATGAGCCCTGCCTTTTGTTGGAGTTCCAGGCCTCGGTACCATTCGTGCTCGCTGGTCGAGTCGTGCTTGCCATCCACATCCATCACGGGATTGGCGTTGTACTTATGACCCCGCTTAATCAAGCCCGCGCGAACGGCGTCCGCCTCCGAAATAACAGTGGTCATGGTTCCCTCCTGCTTTGCTGCGCCAGCTCGGCCCGGTAGTCCCCCCAGGTGAGCGCCGCGGTGCGGTAGCGCTCCACTATCCGTGACCGAATCATGGGTAGTTGAACTTCTCTGAACGGTCCCCACTCCATGTTGGTGGTGATAATGGTCGGCAACCGTTGCTCGTGCCGACCTTTTAGGATGTAGGCCACACGCCGAGCCATGGTGTCGGGTTTCGGCGCCTGGTGGAGGTTCATGTCATCGAGTACCAACAAACCCACGCGGATCAGGGGCCGAATCAATTCTCCTTCGGACCTACCTTCGCGGCCCCGGTCCGTCAGCTCCTGATTGAGCTCGGCCATGTCCCGAAACGCGACAGCCATTTCACGTTTGGCCAGGACATCGCACGTGATGGCGGAGGCCAAGTGGGTTTTTCCCGTCCCGGAGTTCCCGTACAGAATCAGGCTCAATGGTGTTTTCCGGGTTCGTGGCGCCTTCCAGATTGACCGGGCAACCTCACGACAGACCGCCAAGACGCGGTTTTTGTCCAGCTCGGCATCACCCTTGGTCCGGAATGCGGTGCGCCCGGTCTCCGCCCATAGGGAGAGACCCTGGTAATCAGGCAAAAAATTCCCACGCGTCATGAGTTCTCTGCGCTTGCGATCTCTGAAACACCGGCAAAACCCAACGAAGGGGTAGCCGTCCCGTTCGTAGTGGACCGCACCCGATCCGTTGCATTTGCCGTATGGGCAATTGGATGTACCGATTTTGACGGGCTCGCCTTTTTCGATAGCGGTGAAAATTTCTGCCCACGGCATAGGCTTTAGACTCATCGCATTTCTCCTCCGAGGGTCAGTCCCTCGATCCCGTGCTTCTCGCCTACCTCCCGCATCTGTGCCGCGATTGCGTTAGCGAGTTCGTTGAGCGCATATTCGTCCTCATCGACAGAGCACCGGATCACTAACCGGGCCCCGCGCAACTCCCACGGCGCATTGGCGACGTATCCAGCGGTCTCGGGAATCGCCTCGGAGAGAAGCCCGAGCACGTCGCGTTTGAGGACCCCAGGAACCGCCACCGACGCGATTCGCTGGTTCGGCAACGGTGGTAGCAGGGAGTCCCAATTGCCCTCACCGCGTTTGAAGATCACGTAGGCCGGCCGCTTTAGGTAACCCCGACCGCGCGGCCAGTAGAGCCTGACCCGCTCCAAAAATTCATCCGCCCGGTCCAGGGGGACGCCCCACTCACGATCCTGAAGCCGCTTGAGGACAATTTTTCGAGTGCCGTCCGTCCAGTGGACATGCTGCTCGCCCGCCTTCGGGGGATAGGCCTCTTCAAAATCCGCGAGAAGCTGCTCATACTTCTCAGCCTTCGTTAGCTTTCTCCCCCTCGAACCCCCTGTATTTGTCTTTTTGTCTTTTTGTTTTTTTGTTTCCTTAATATAAGGAGGCTCGCGGTTTGTGCGCGGTTTGTGCGCGGTTTGTGCGCGATCTGTTCGCGGTGTCTGCCCTGAATCGGTTGGGGCGCAAGGCTTTTTGTTCGCGGATTGTTCGCGCTTTGATTGCGCTTTGTTCGCGGTTTGTTCGCGCTCTTCATTTTCGTATTTGCCGTTGGGGTGAAGGCCTGGGTCAAACCCTTGGTATGCGCGGATTAGCGAGAAGTGGCCGCGCCCATTTCTAACTCGTTCTCTGACGATCCGCAGGCCCCACTGCTCCAACCGTTTTTGTATGGTGGAGTGATGGAGCCCGGTTTCTGCGGCGTACCGGCGCAGGCTAATGTCAATGGGTGAGCGGCTGAACAAATCCATAATGATCCTCACGAATAGGTCCCCGTTTTCCCGAAGGTCGGGGCAGTCCATAAGCGGGTAGTAGAACGGCAATGTGTTGCCTCACGGGTTCTGAATGTCGATTCTCAAAAAGGACAGTCGGCATCATCCCAATCGTCGGTCGGATCAGGGTTTTTCACCAATTCTCGGCGCCGGTTGAGGAGCACCTGGTATTCGTCGGGAGAAATCGCAGCCACAACCGCAGTTTCGAGCCCCAAACCAACGTCAGCGCCCTCAACCAAAAAACCCAGAGAGGATTCACACCACGTCACTCCTGTCAGGTTCACCCCTTCTAGATTTGCTCTCTCAAGAGTTGCACCGCACAAATTGGCGTGGAGTAGCTTTGCGTCCCTGAGGTCGGTACCTTCCAAGTTCGCGCGCTCGAGGTTGGCAAATGAGAGGTCCGCTTCGCGGAGATCCAAGCCAGACAAATCCTCATAACTCAGGTTTGGCCGTCCTTTCTTGCCGTGACGTTGGCGCGCCTCATTCCATTCCGCAACTGATTGGCGCAAAAGGTTCCCCGTCAATTTTGGCTTGCCTTTACCCATGCCGGCCCCCTCTTCGCAACCAACGGAGGAACATCACCAAAGGGGTCACGAGTGGCCACAGTAGGGCCGTGTTTCGGATGACCCGACAATCAGCAGGGGAGAGCGGTCCATCCATCCGCTCTCGGCTTTTTATAATCCAATTCGCGACCCAGGCACCGCAGGCCCAGGTCAGCACGCCGATATAGACCAGCGCTAAAAAATCCGCGTCCATAACAACCCCTTTCCGGGGCGGCTAGACACACCAGTCCCTACTCCCGGGAACCGGACGTAAGTGATCGCCATCAAGCCGCCCGTGTTTCTCCCAGGGGGTACATCAGGGGGTACATCATTTCCCCGGGATTTTATGGGTATTTTCTATGAAACTATGGGTCTTATTTGCCCACGGTGTTTGTCAAGCTAGTTGTCAAGTATTGGAAGAAAGAACAGAGAGGGCGGTTCCAACGAAGGGGGGCATCCT